>CABQKL010000006.1 GCA_902464645.1 uncultured Collinsella sp. | reverse complement strand
CTGCGCAAGACGGAAAGCACATTAAGTGCTTTCCTTTGCGTGCGGAACTCGCGACAAACTTAAAACCTGGGCCGCCCGGCCCGGGAATCCGACGTGCTCGTCGGGGCAACGTTCCCTACCAAAAAGGGACAGGTTTATTTTGGTCGGTTATATCTGGGGAAACGCCGCGCTCCAGCGGTGATCTGCTCTCATCTGTCGCATGGAAATCGGCGGCGTTTTCGGAAGTATGCGGCAAATTATGAACTTGCCGAGCACACAGGGGTTTTGCGATAACAAATCCGCAGGTAGAGCGCTTGAGCATATGCGATGTGGTCGACCCATCAAGATTTTGCCGCATACTTCCGAAATCGCACCTCAAAATGATCCGTTTTCCTCCGTCCCCAAGGGATCAACGGAACGCAACAGGTTGAGCATACGCAAGCGAGCGGGCCCCAGAGCGTACAAGGTGGCATGAAAAAGGCAGGGCATTGACCTTTTGGTCATGCCCTGCCTTTTGAATGACAGATTGTAGCTCTGGGGGCCGCGCAGCGACGGAGGTCGCCGCCGTTCGTTAGAACGGCGGAACTAGTTACTCCTCGTCGTTGTCCTTGGCCTCTTCGGCGTCGTCGGTGTCCACGAGCTGGTTGAGCAGCTCATCGAGGGAAGCCATGTCCTCGTTGATCGCGCCGTTGGCGGGAGCCTTCTTGTCGTCGATCGGGGCGCCCAGGAGCTCCTCGTCGGCGTCGGCGTGATGCGTCGGAGCGGAGGTACCCAGCAGGATATCGTCCGGACCGTCGGGGCTAAAGACCATCTGCAGCAGCTGCGAGAGGTCTTCCTCGTCGGCAACGTCGTCGTTGTTCTCGAGGATGTAGAGCAGGTCGTGGGCCTCCAGGCCGTCACGGAGCTCCTCGATTGCCTTGGCACCGATGCCATCGATGCGCAGCAGATCCTCCTCGGACTTACCGACCAGGTCGCCGACCGTCTCGATGCCGACCTCGCTGAACTTGTTGGTCCAGCGCTGCGACACGCCCAGGTCGTCGAACAGGTACAGGCGAGCCTTCTCAGCGGAGATGGTGTGGCCGTTGCGGGTGAACGAACCGTCAGCACCGCCGAACTCGTCGTAGCCGGCCCAGTCGAGCTGCTGCGGGAGCTGCTCGTCCAGGTCCTTGAGCTCCACCGGAGCCCACTCGGGCAGCGACTTGGCGTTGGGCGAAGCCGGGCCGTCGATGTCGACATAGCCGTCGGCCGTGCGATACGTCAGCTTGGCGTTGGCGTACGGCTTGAGGCCAGTACCAGCCGGGATCTTCTTACCGACGATGACGTTGGACTTAAGGTCGAGCAGGTGGTCGACCTTGCCCTCAATGGCAGCCTCGGTAAGGACGCCGGCGGTACGGATGAACGAAGCGCTCGACAGCCAGGAGTCGATGTTGGACGCGACCTTGAGCGTACCCAGGATGACGGGCTCGGCCACAGGAGCCTGACCGCCCAGACGGGCAACGCGCTCGACCTCGTCAGCAAACTCGTAGCGGTCGACGTACTGACCAAGCAGGTACTTGGAGTCACCGGGGTTGGTGATCTGAACGCGACGCAGCATCTGACGTGCGAGCACCTCGATGTGCTTGTCGTTCAGGTCGACGCCCTGGCTGGTGTAGACGTCCTTGACGCTCTCGACGAAGGTGTGCATCGTCGACTCGATGTCGGTCAGCTTGCGCAGGTTGCGGAAGTTGACGAAGCCCTTGGTGATCTGGTCGCCGGCGCGAACCTCGCAGCCGTCCTCGATCTCGGGCATAAAGCGCACCGAAGCGGGGACGCGACGCTCGTCGAGAACACGGGTGTGGTCCTCGGAGTCGGTGAGCGTCAGCACGTACTCGGACTTCTCGGGCTTAATCGAGAGGTGACCGGAGTACGGAGCCAGCTCGGCCTCGCGACCCAGGATCTTCTCGTTGACGTTGCCGACGATATCGAACATACGGCTGACCGTAGGCAGGCCCTGCGTAATATCGTCGACGCCAGCGACACCGCCGGAGTGAATGGTACGCATCGTAAGCTGCGTACCGGGCTCGCCGATGGACTGGGCGGCAATAATGCCGACGGCAGTACCGATGGCGACCGGACGACGGGTGGAAAGATCCCAGCCGTAGCACTTCTGGCACACGCCGTACTTGGAGCGGCAGGTGAGCAGCGCGCGGAGCTTGACCTTCTTGAGGCCCGCATCGACCATCTTCTGGATGTCGGCGACCTTCTCGATGTAGCCGTCCTGCTCAAAGAGCACGGTGCCATCGGGAGCCACGACGTCCTCAATGAAGCAACGGCCGACGAGGTCGGTGTTGAGGTCGGTGGTGCCGGGGATGATGAGGTTGTAGGTGACGCCCTCGTGCGTACCGCAGTCCTCCTCGCGGACGATGACGTCCTGAGCCACGTCGACCAGACGACGGGTCAGGTAACCAGAGTCCGAGGTGTGGGATGCGGTATCGACCAGGCCCTTACGGGCGCCGTAGGTCGAAATGAAGTACTCGAGCGGCAGCAGGCCCTCGCGGAAGTTCGCCTTAATGGGAAGGTCGATCGTCTCGCCGGACATGTCTGCCATCAGGCCACGCATGCCGCCGAGCTGACGCAGCTGGGTCTTAGAACCACGGGCGCCGGAGTCGGCCATCATATAGAGCGGGTTCTCCTCGTCGAACAAGTCGAGCATGAGCGCTGCAACCTTGTCGGTACAAGCGGTCCACTCGTTAACGACTTCGATGTGGCGCTCCGTCTCGTTGATGAAGCCCTCCTCGAAGTACTCGTTGATCTGGTCGACGTTGGCCTGGGCGCGGTCGAGCAGCTCCTGCTTCTCGGCAGGGATAAGAGCGTCCCACACCGAGATGGTGAGGCCGGCGCGGGTAGCGTAGTGGAAGCCGGAGTACTTGATGGCGTCGAGGATCGGGCCGACCTTGGCCTCGGGGTAACGATCGCAGCAGTCGGCAACCAGCTTGGCCACATCGCCCTTGACCATCTTGTAGTTCATGAACTCATAGTCTTCGGGCAGGCACTGGCGGTTGAAGATGATGCGGCCGATAGAGGTCTCGAAGCGCGCGGTCTTGTTGCCGGTAACGTCGTAGTCGACGAACTCGTTCTTGCCGTTCTTGACGCGGAAGATACGGGTGCCGTCCTCGTTGATGACGTTGGCATCGGCAGCGGACACGCGAACCTGGATCTTGGCCTGCATGTCGACCTCGGAACGGCAGTCATAGGCGTGCAGCGCGTCGTCGAAGCTGGCGAACACGTGGTTCTCGCCCGGCAGACCCTCGCGGACCTGGGTGAGGTAGTACACACCAATGATCATGTCCTGCGAAGGGATGTTAACCGGCTTGCCGGATGCCGGCGAGCGCAGGTTGTTCGCAGAGAGCATGAGCACGCGAGCCTCGGCCTGAGCCTGGCTGGACAGCGGCACGTGGACAGACATCTGGTCGCCGTCGAAGTCGGCGTTGAAGGGCGAGCAGACCAGCGGGTGCAGGTGGATAGCCTTGCCCTCGACCAGCACCGGCTCAAAGGCCTGGATGGACAGACGGTGCAGGGTCGGTGCACGGTTGAGCAGCACGACGCGACCGTCGATGACCTCTTCGAGGATATCCCACACAAAGGTGGCACCGCGGTCGATAGCGCGCTTGGCGCCCTTGATGTTCTCGACCTTGCCGAGCTCGACCAGGCGCTTCATGACGAAGGGCTTGAAGAGCTCCAGCGCCATGGTCTTGGGCAGACCGCACTGGTGCAGCAGCAGCTTGGGGTCGGTAACGATTACCGAACGGCCGGAGTAGTCGACACGCTTGCCCAGCAGGTTCTGACGGAAACGACCCTGCTTGCCCTTGAGGGCCTCGGCGAGCGACTTGAGCGGGCGACCGCCACGGCCAGAGACCGGGCGACCACGACGGCCGTTGTCGAACAGGGCATCCACGGACTCCTGGAGCATGCGCTTCTCGTTGTTCACGATGATCGCAGGGGCGTCCAGGTCGAGCAGGCGCTTGAGTCGGTTGTTACGGTTGATCACGCGACGATACAGGTCGTTGAGGTCGGACGCGGCGAAGCGGCCGCCGTCGAGCTGGACCATCGGGCGCAGATCGGGCGGAATGACCGGGATGACGTCCAGGATCATGTTCGCGGGGCTGTTGCCGCCCTTCAGGAAGGCGTCAACGACCTCGAGGCGCTTGACGGCCTTCTCGCGCTTCTGCTTCTGGGAGTCCTCGTCGGCGATGATGGCCTTGAGCTTCTCGGCCTCGGAGGGGAGGTCGATGGCAGCGAGCAGGTCGCGGACGGCCTCGGCACCCATGCCACCCTTGAAGTACATGGAGTAGTAACGGGTCATCTCGCGGAACAGCGGCTCATCGGAGATGAGGTCGCGCTCGCTGAGCTTCATGAAGGCGTTGAAGGCGTCCGTGCGGAGCTGCTTCTCGTCCTTGCACTCTTCCTCGATGTCGACGATGCCAGAGGCGATCTCCTCGGGGGTCAGCGGCTCCTCGTCGGAGAACTCGTCAAAGTTCTCGGGGTTGCCCTGTTCCTTGAGGGACTCGATCTGGCGGGCGCACTCGGCATCGATCTCTTCCAGATCGGCGGCGAGCTCCTCGCGCAGGTCGTCAGCGTCGGCCTCGCGAGCCTCGTAGTCGACCTCGGTGATGATGTAGCTGGCAAAGTACAAAACCTTCTCGAGGTCCTTGGACTTGATGTCGAGCATACGGCTCATCGGGAAGCTCGTGGGGCTCTTGAAGTACCAGATGTGGGACACGGGAGCGGCGAGCTCGATGTGACCCATGCGGTCGCGACGCACCTTAGCCGAGGTGACCTCGACGCCGCAGCGCTCGCAGACGATGCCCTTAAAGCGGATGCCCTTGTACTTGCCGCAGGAGCACTCCCAGTCCTTGGCGGGACCGAAGATCTTCTCGCAGAACAGGCCGTCCTTCTCGGGCTTGAGGGTACGGTAATTGATGGTCTCCGGCTTCTTGACCTCACCGTGCGACCAGGAACGGATCTGGTCGGCGGAGGCAAGGGAGATTTTTACCGAGTCAAAATCAGTAGCTTCGAAATCTGCCACAGTCAACTACTCCTTATCAGTGGTCGTGGCGGCGACAGCCTCGGGTGCCTCGGCGGTCTCGGCATCCTGGGCCTCGACGTCGGCGTCAACGCCGGCGAGCGCAGCCAGGTCATCGAGAGCAGAGGTCTCCTCGGCGGTCACAGGGGCGGAGGCGTCCTCGTCGGCATCGTGCATGGGCTCGATGTCCAGCGCGAGGGAACGAATCTCCTTGACGAGAACCTTGAAGGACTCGGGGATACCCGGAACCGGAACGTTCTCGCCCTTGACGATGGACTCGTAGGTCTTGACGCGGCCCACGGTATCGTCGGACTTGACGGTCAGGATCTCCTGCAGGACGTTGGAAGCACCGTATGCGTACAGTGCCCAAACTTCCATCTCGCCGAAGCGCTGGCCGCCGAACTGAGCCTTGCCGCCCAGCGGCTGCTGGGTAACCAAGCTGTAAGGGCCGGTCGAACGGGCGTGGATCTTGTCGTCGACCATGTGGCCGAGCTTGAGGATGTAGGACGTGCCCACGGTAATGGGCTCGCGGAACTCCTCGCCGGTGCGGCCGTCGAACAGACGGGTCTTACCGCGCTCGTCAAGCTGGGTGACAAACTCGGGGCGCATGTGATCGCCAAAGGCAGCAGTAGCCTTGTTGAGCATGTTCTTGTTGGCGCGACGGATAACCTCGGCGATCTCGTCCTCCTTGGCGCCGTCAAAGACGGGCGTCGCGGTGAAGAACGGACCGGGGACATACTTGTCGGAATCGGCATTCTCGGTATCCCAACCGCAGGCAGCAGCCCAGCCAAGGTGGCACTCGAGCAGCTGGCCGACGTTCATACGCGAAGGAACGCCCAGCGGGTTGAGGATAACGTCGATCGGGGTACCGTCTGCCATATAGGGCATGTCCTCGACCGGCAGAACGTTACAGATAACACCCTTGTTGCCGTGGCGACCGGCGATCTTATCGCCCTGCTGGATCTTACGACGCTGGGCGACGTAGACGCGCACCTGCTCGTTGACGCCGGGGGCCAGGTCGTCGCCGTTCTCGCGGCTAAAGCGGACGACGTCGATGACGCGGCCGTAAGCGCCGTGAGGCATCTTAAGGGAGGTGTCGCGAACGTCGTGAGCCTTGGCGCCGAAGATGGCGCGCAGCAGGCGCTCCTCGGCGGTCAGAGCGCTCTCGCCCTTAGGCGTGACCTTGCCGACCAGGATGTCGCCAGGGCCGACCTCGGCGCCGATGCGGATGATGCCGTCCTCGTCGAGGTTGGCAAGCATGTCCTCGGAGAGGTTCGGGATCTCGCGAGTGATCTCCTCGGGGCCGAGCTTGGTGTCGCGGGCGTCGATCTCGTGACGGGTGATATTGATGGTCGTCAGCAGGTCCTCGGCCACCAGGCGCTCGGACACGACGATACCGTCCTCGTAGTTGAAGCCTTCCCACGGCATGTATGCCACGGTGAGGTTCTGGCCCAGTGCGAGCTCGCCATGATCGGTCGAAGGACCGTCGGCCAGAGGCTCGCCCTGCTCAACGGTGTCACCGACGCGCACGAGCGGACGGTGGTTGATGCAGGTGGACTGGTTGGAGCGCTGGTACTTGGCCAGGTGATACTCGTCCATGCCGCCGGCGTGCTTGACGATAATCTTGGAGGCGTCGGCATAGATGACTTCGCCGGCGTTCTTGGCCAGGGTAACCTCGCCAGAGTCCAGGGCGGCGCGACGCTCCATGCCGGTACCGACATAGGGAGCGGCGGGGTGAACCAGCGGCACGGCCTGACGCTGCATGTTGGCGCCCATGAGCGTACGCTTGGCGTCGTCGTGCTCGAGGAACGGAATCAGCGTGGCTGCGACGGAGAGCATCTGACGCGGCGAGACGTCCATGTAGTCGACGTCCTCGACAGGCACGTCGGCGGGAGCGCCGAAGGAGCCGTCGAAGTCGCGGGTACGGGCGATCACGGTATGCGGACGGACGATCTTGCCCTCGGCATCGGTCGTGATGAACTCGTTGGTCTTGGGATCGAGCGGCGTGTTGGCCGGCGCGATGACGTGCTTCTCTTCCTCGTCAGCGGTCATCCAGTCGATCTGATCGGTGGCAACGCCGTTCTCGACACGACGGAACGGGGCCTCGATGAAGCCATACTCGTTGACGCGGGCGTAGAGGGCGAGCGAGCCGATCAGGCCGATGTTGGGGCCTTCGGGGGTCTCGATCGGGCACATGCGGCTGTAGTGCGAGTTGTGAACGTCGCGGACGGCCGTCGGCACGTTGGTGCGGCGGCTGGAGCCCGACTTGTGGCCGGCAAGACCGCCGGGGCCGAGTGCGGACAGACGGCGCTTGTGGGTCAGACCGGTCAGGGGGTTTGCCTGGTCCATGAACTGCGAGAGCTGCGAGGAACCGAAGAACTCCTTGATAGAGGCCACGATCGGACGGATGTTGATGAGCGACTGCGGGGTGATCTCGTCGATGTCCTGGGAGCTCATGCGCTCACGGACGACGCGCTCCATACGGCTCATACCGATACGGAACTGGTTGGCGACGAGCTCGCCGACGGTGCGAATGCGGCGGTTGCCAAAGTGGTCGATGTCGTCGACCTTGAAGCCCTGCTCGCCAGCAGCGAGGGACAGCAGGTAGCGCAGCGTAGCGACGATATCCTCGTCGGTGAGCACCGTGACCTCTTCCTCGGTGGTGAGGTTGAGCTTCTTGTTGACCTTGTAGCGACCGACGCGGGCCAGATCGTAGCGCTGCGGGTTGAAGAGCAGGCCCTCGAGCAGGCTGCGGGAAGCATCCACGGTGGGAGGCTCGCCCGGGCGCAGGCGACGGTAGATCTCGATAAGAGCATCCTCGCGGGTAAGGGCGGTATCGCGCTCGAGGGTGCGCTTGATCACATCGGAGTTGCCGAGCAGCTCGATGATATCGTCGTTGGTGACGGCGATGCCAAGGGCGCGCAGGAACATCGTGGCGCTCTGCTTGCGCTTACGGTCGATGGAGACCATGAGCTGGTCGCGCTTGTCGACCTCAAACTCGAGCCAGGCACCGCGGGACGGGATGATCTGAGCCTTGTAGATCTGCTTGCCCGAATCCATCTCGGAGCTGTAGTACACGCCCGGGGAGCGGACGAGCTGCGAAACGACGATACGCTCGGTACCGTTGATGATGAAGGTGCCCTGATCGGTCATCATGGGGAAGTCGCCCATAAAGACGAGCTGCTCCTTGATCTCGCCGGTCTCCTTGTTGGTGAGACGGACGTCAGTCAGAAGCGGGGCCTGATAGGTCATGTCCTTCTCGCGGCACTCCTCGACGGTGTGCGCGGGATCGCCAAACTGATGCTCGCCGAAGGTAACCTCGAGAACATGGTTCTGACTCTGGATGGGGCTGGATTCCTTGAACGCCTCACGAAGGCCCTCGTCCTTAAAACGCTCAAAGGATTCCCTTTGAACAGAGATAAGGTTGGGGAGCTCCATGGCCTCCGGGATTTTCCCGAAGCTGACGCGCTTGCGCTCAGTGGCAGTGTATGCGTAGGTCACCAGGTTTTTCCTCCTTCACGGAAATGCTCGGTGGATTGGCGAGGCATAGCTTCGCCAGTTATCGCAACCTAATAGTTTATCAGGTACCGACCGTTGAGCAAGAAAAGCCTTGACGTGATTGAGTTTTTGGAGTAGCAAAGTTTTTCGACAGAAAACATGCAGGTAGATGGATGTGCATCGAACACCTGTTCATATATTTTCTGTGAACAGAGGGTTAGCAATCGCAGCTCTTATAAAAAAACGGGCGCAAACCGAAGTCCGCACCCGTAAATGTCGATGCCCGAAGGCTTACTTACGCATCAAACCGCCGCGCTCGTCGATGGCATCCCAGAAGGCGCCGGCAAAGCGAGGATCGCTTGCAGCCATGAGGGCGTTGGTGGCCATCCAGCCAGACGGGGTACCGGTATCGTAGCCCGACAGCGGGTCGATGACGACGGCGTACATGGCCTCGCGGTCGAGCGAGCGGGCCATGGCGTCGGTCAGCTGGATCTCGCCGCCCTTACCGGCCTGCTGATCGGCCAGCAGGTCCATGACCAACGGGCTCAGCAGGTAGCGACCGACGATGTACAGGTTGGACGGAGCCGCCTCGGGAGCGGGCTTCTCGACCAGGCCGCCGATGCGCCAAACGGCACCGGGCTCGTCGTCGGCGGCATTCTCGAAGCCCTCGAGAGCGCCCACGCGATCGCCGGCGATAACGCCATAGCGGCTGACTTCCTCGGGAGCGCACGCGGCAACGGCGATAACAGAAGCGCCACCGTGCTCCTTGGAGACGGCAAGCATCTTGTCGCAGATGTCGCGGTTGGGCACAACGTAGTCGCCCAGAAGAACCAGGAAGTTCTCCCCCGCCACAGCGTCAGCGGCAGAGCGAATGGCGTGACCGAGGCCCTTGGGCTCGTACTGATAGCGGAAGTCGACCGGCATACCGCCCGCATGGGCGACGGCGTCGGCATAAGCATCCTTGCCGCGCTCGCGCAGCAGGTTCTCGAGCGAACGATCGGGCTGGAAGTAGCTCAGCAACTCGGGCTTGCCGGGAGAGGTGACGATAATGGCGTCGTCGACCTCCTCGGGGTCGAGCGCCTCCTCGACGACGTACTGGATGACCGGCTTGTCGAGCACCGGCAGCATCTCTTTAGGCGTGCACTTGGTGCCAGGCAGAAAACGCGTGCCAAGACCGGCGGCGGGGATGATTGCCTTCATAGTATTCAGGGATCCTTTCGCAGGCGCAGGATGCGCCCTGTGCGTGCGGCACGGCGGCCGCAGACCAAATTGCGATACCGGTTTATCTTACCGCCGTTAATTAACGTTAATGTAGGCAAGCGCCATTCTTCAGCAGGTCAACGCAAATTATTGCTCGAATGGTGCAATTTTATCGCCCAACGGTAGCGACCCCAAAGCATCGCAAGCGGCAGCAATTTGTATGCCGAGCCAACAAAATAGAGGGGATCAAAACGAAAAAGACGGGGCTCGCAATGCGAACCCCGTCTGCAAAGAAATCTGGCGAGAAAGCCTGATTACTTGAGGGTGACAGCAGCGCCAGCAGCCTCGAGCTTCTCCTTGGCAGCCTCGGCGTCCTCCTTCTTGGCACCCTCGAGAACAGCCTTGGGAGCGCCCTCGACGACCTCCTTGGCCTCCTTCAGGCCAAGGTTGGTGAGCTCACGGACGGCCTTGATGACCTGGATCTTGTTGTCGCCGAAGCCCTCGAGCACGACGTCAAACTCGGTCTTCTCCTCGGCCTCAGCAGCGCCAGCAGCGGGAGCGGCGACAACAGCGGCAGGAGCAGCGGCGGAAACGCCGAAGGTGTCCTCGATAGCCTTAACGAGCTCGGAAGCCTCGAGAAGGGTCATTTCCTTAAGAGCATCGATGATCTCATCGGTGGTAAGCTTAGCCATTTCTAAGTCCTTTCGGTTTCCGTGTCTGTGCACGGAGATCAGTTAAAACACGGCGCGAATGCGCCAGGGGTGCGGCGTTGCCGCCGCGGGTGAAAACAGCGACTAGGCTGCCTTCTGCTCGGAGACCTGCTGGATCGAACGAGCGAGACCAGAGGAAACGCCGTTGACGCAGACAGCGATGTCGCGAGCGAAACCGGAGATGAGACCGGCAATCTGGCCGAGAAGCTGGTCCTTGGTGGGCAGCTCGGCGATAGCCTTAACATCATCAGCGGAAACGGCCTTGCCGTCGGAGATACCGCCCTTGATCTCAAGGACGCCCTTGGACTTAGCGGAGAAGTCCTTAAGGGTCTTAGCGGCCTCGACCGGCTCGGTCTCGTAGAACACATAAGCGACGGGGCCGGCGAGGATCTCGTCGAGCTCGGGCTGCTCCTGGTTCTTGAGAGCGATCTTGACCAGGTTGTTCTTGTAGACCTTCATCTCGGCGCCGCACTCGCGAAGCTGATGACGCAGCTCCTGAGCCTGCTTAACCGTCAGACCGTTGTAGTTGACGACGAACAGACCGGCGTTCTCGGCGATACGGGACTCGATCTCTGCAACCTTGTCGATTTTGTACTGCTGGGGCATGAATTACACCTCCTCGAATTCTTTCCGGGCACGGTCCGCCACAAGGACGTGACGGGGGCATGTCCAAAAAGAAAGCCCCCGCGCTGCATGAGCGACGGGGGCGAGAAGACATATCTACTCGACCACCTCGGCTGGCGGGATATCCCATTAAGCTCGCGGGCAATGCCCGTTTGCACCGGCTGTCTCTGGCAGCGGATTCGTGCGTGAACCGAAAGTATTATGGCGGGGACCCCGGCGTCGGTCAACGGAAAACCGGGCTGCACACAATTCCACCATCCGGCCGCGCCGCCGAAGGCCGGGCGCAAGGTTTTCGCTCGGTCAGGTCCTGGGCTCGCTCGGAAAGCACATTAAGTGCTTTCCGGCTCGTGCGGAATCTACGAAAACCTTGCGCCCGGCCTTCGGCGGCGCGTGCCTGCGTTGACTTTGGGCAGCCCGGGTTTTCGTTGGCTGACGCCCCCACTCATAATGCTTGGGTCGGTGGGCTGATGTGTTGCGTCCCGTTGGGCTATAAGGTTGAAACGAAGGTTGACAGGCGGTGGAGACCTTCGTCCAGATTTTTGTCGGATACGCAGTAGCTGAGGCGGATGTGGCCTTCGGTTCCGAAGCAGTCTCCGGGGACTAGGGCTACGTTTGCCTCTTTGATGGCTTTGATGCAGAAGTCTTCGCTGGTTAGACCGAATTTTTTGATGCTCGGGAAAGTGTAGAAGGCTCCTGCGGGCTCTACTACGTCGAGGCCCATGGCGTCTAAGGCTGCGAGTACGCGTTCGCGGCGAGCTCGGTAGACTTTGAGCATGGGGGTTGGGTCGACGGTGAGGGCTCGGGCTGCGGCGTCCATCTCAAAGGAGACGGCGCTCGATACTAGGTATTGGTGGGCCTTTGCGATCTCGGCGATGACGGGGGTTGCCGCTGCGAGCCAACCTAAACGCCAGCCGGTCATGGCCCAGGGCTTGGAGAAGCTCTCAATGACCACCGTCTGCTCGCGTAGCTCCGGGTGGCGCTGGGCAAATCGCTCGTAGCCGTCCACGTAGACCAGGCGGTTATATACGTCGTCGCAGACCACGTAGATGCCCGCCTGCTCCGCCACGTGTGCCACGGCGTCGAGCGATGCCGCGTCGAGGATGCAACCCGTGGGATTGTTGGGCGAGCAGATGACGATGGCCTTAGTCGCCGGCGTCACACAGGCACGAAGCGCCTCCTCTTCAATCTGGAATTGCGCAGGCTCTGTATCCAAAAAGACCGCTTTGGCGTAATTGGCCACGACGATGCTCTCGTACAGGCCAAAGGCCGGCGTGGGGATAATGACCTCGTCGCCGGGGTTGAGCATAGCCATGAATGTTGCCGACAGGGCCTCGGTCGCGCCGTCGGTTAGGATGACCTCGTCGGCCGAAAACGTAAGGCCCGCGTTCCCCATGTAGGCAGACAGCGCCTCGCGCAGGGCGGGGCGACCGTTGTTGGGCGGATAGTGCGTGTCGCCGCGGCCCAGCGCGGCGGTCACCTCGGCGCTAATCACATCGGGCGTAGGAAAATCGGGTTCGCCGAGCGCAAGCGCGATACACCCTGGGTGCTGGGCGGCGAGCGCGTTAATCCGACGGATGCCGGAGGGCTTGAGCGTGGCAAGCGAGGTGTTCATGGGCAGACGCATGGCGTTCCTTTCGTAAGGGTTGCACTAGGATAGCGCGGCGAGGCGCCGCCAGACGGTGTAACCTAAACGGAAACCAACCGGAAAGGAGGCGGCATGGAAACGACCGCACGCGGCGATGTACCAAAAACGTTGCAAACCATTGCGTATATCAGCATTCCCAATAGCGCGGATCTTGAGTTTTTGCTCTGGGACCTGCAGGATGCCATCGCCGCCTATGCACAGCTTTCCGGCACCACGCTCCCCCGCCCGATCGACCTGAAGGCGGATAATGCCGACGGCGTTGCCGATGGTATCGTGCTCGGTATTAATGATGCATTTGATGATGAGGCGATGATCGCTGTCGAGCAGATACTCGATCGCCTTGGAATCGCGAAAACACGCGTCTATGTCATCGTTCTTGCTGGATCCGAGGACGCCGAACGGGCACACGAAACCGCCGTGCGGCTGCACCGGGCCTGCCGTCTTCGTGACCTGTCGTGGTGTGGCGGCGTTGTCGTCTGTGCCGGCAGCGGTATTGCGGCGCTTCGCCACTCCCCGCGTATGGGCCTCTTGCGCCGGCCATTTTCCGAAGCGATGGACAAGCTCGTAGGCGCCGTTCGCATGGGCTGCTCCGTCGAGCATGCGCAGCGACTTGGCGGCGGCAATGCCGTCAACGTCAACGTCGACGGCATGGTTTGCGCCGAGCCAGCTGTGCCCGCGCCGATCTGGCGAGGCGTTCTGAAACGCCTCGGCGCCCGCGCCCAATCAGATATCTAAATTAGAGAACGGCCCAGTCAACGGCTTCGTGCCAACGCTCAACAAGACGCCCCAGACGCCAGGCGGCATTGGCGGGACTAGTTGACGGCAATACGACAGCGGACAGACCCGTCCGCTCCTGTAGATAGCGCTTATAAAGGCGCCCCGCCGTACCTCCGTTGCATATCACCTGCTCAATGGGAGCTGCGCCGGTAATGCGCTCGATATGTGCCGGCACAACGTTGCGAATGCTCGCGTCACTCGAGCCCTTAATGTCACAGCTCTCGATCACGTCCCACAGGGCTACGCCGCCGTTCAGCAGCATGGAGCGCTTGGCGACAATCGAGGCGTCGAGCGTCGCAGGCTCACCGCTTGCCAAAGGGTCGCCCTCGTTGGGCGGCACGGGCACACCGAGGCATGCGGCCATCACGCGCCAAAAGCGATTCTGAGGGTTACCGTAATAAAAGGCATTGGCACGCGAAAGCACCGAGGGAAACGACCCGAGCACCAAAACGCGCGAGTGCTCGTCAAACACGGGTTCAAACCCATGCTCAATATGTTGATAGCCCTCGTCCGGCGCGGCCACGAGCTAGGCCCTCAGCAGATAGCGCACCTCGTAGGGTGCAAGCTCAAGGGTACCCGTCAGCTCGACCGTGGGAGCATCGTCGGCAAGTAGGTCGACGAAGGAGCCGTTGAGTTCGCCGGCTCCAAAGGTATAGGGCTCGTTCACGGCATTGACCGCCACAAGCACCGTCGCGTCGTCGCAGGCGCGCTCGAACAGCAGCTGCTTGTTCTGGATCACCACGTTGCGATAGGCACCGTAGTTGAGAGCACGGGCCGCCGCGTCGTCGGCCGAGCGCAGGTGCATGAGCTGCTTGATGAAAGCCGTCAGCTCGTTGGGCGCAGGCTCATCGAGCGCAGGTCGCAGCGCCCAGTCGCCATCGGGGCCGCCCTTTTCGCCAGCAATTCCCCACTCGCTGCCGTAGTAGACGCACGGGATGCCCGGCATGCCAAACAGCATGCCATAGGCGGGGCGCAGGCAGGACTTGTCAGTGAGGATGCTCGCCAGGCGCGGCACATCGTGGTTGTCGACAAACGACAGCAGATGCTTGCCGCGATAAATGCACCACGGGTCACCGCCAAACTGGCGATGAAGAGAGTGGGCAATCTCGAACATGTTGATCGAATTAAAGCTGGAGTACAGGCCCTTGTAGCACTCGTAGTTGGTGCAGGAGTCGAGCATCTCGTCGTTGACAATCTGGTTGTAGTCGCCGTGGAGCGTCTCGCCGATCAGCACAAAATCGGGCTTGAGCTCACGGGTAAAGTCGTGCAGACGACGCATGAAGTCGCGGTCGAGCATATAGGCAACATCCAGGCGCAGGCCGTCGACGCCGAAGACCTCGGCCCAGCGGCGCACGGACTCGAGCAGGTAATCGACAACGGCGGGGTTTTGCAGGTTGAGCTTCACGAGCTCAAAATGGTCTTCCCAGCCCTCGTACCAAAAGCCGTCGCCGTAGCACGAGTCACCGTCAAAGCTGATGTGGAACCAGTCCTTGTACGGCGAGTCCCACTTGCGCTCCTGCACGTCGCGGAAGGCCCAAAAACCGCGACCGACGTGGTTGAAGACGGCATCGAGCACCACGCGGATGCCATGGTCGTGCAGCGTCTCGCACACGGCGGCAAAGTCGGCATCCCCACCCAGGCGACGGTCGATATGACGCAGGCTGCGCGTATCATAGCCGTGGCTATCGGACTCGAGTGGCGGGTTGATCAGCACAGCGCCAATACCGAGTTCTTGCAGGTAGTCGGCCCATTGGGCGATTTTCATGATGGGCGCATCGGGGTTGGGCGCGGCGTTGGCAGCCTGGGCAAGCTCATCCTCGGCAACGGGCGCGGCGTTTTCGCGCGGAGCCCCGCAAAAGCCCAGCGGATAGATCTGATAGAACGTCGTCTCGTATGCCCACATAACAGCCTCCCGGTAAGCTCAACACAACGACATTCATTGTATGCCCGCCGCGCATCCCCTCCCCCAAAATAAGTTGCGGTGAAATAGGGACTGTTGGGACCAATAAACCGGGCAAACAGTCTCTATTCCACCGCAACTGATGAGGAGGATGTGGCTAGGCGACGGGCTTTGCGCGGCGTATGGCCGGGAATAGCACCGTGATAGCGAGGATGACGCCCACGACGGCGATTGCGCCACCTGCGCAGCCGATCCAGGCGATACCGGGACCCGAAACCACGGCTCCGCCAATCGCGGTACCCGTGCCGATACCGAGGTTGAACAGGCCCGAGAAGATCGACATGGCGACAGCCGACGAATCCGCCGGCGTGTACTTGATGAGCTCGGCCTGGAACGCCACATTGAAGGCCGTGGCGCAGCAGCCCCATAGCGCGCAGACGGCAAGCACCAACACGAGCGCCGAGGCTGCAGGAGCCATAAGCAGCAGAGCCGCCGGCACGCCGGAGAGCGTAATAGCCAAGAACGGGAAGCGATGCCCATCGAACAGGCGGCCAAACAACCAGCTTCCGAGCAGACCAGAGCAGCCAAACGCCGTCAGCGTCATGGTGATGGCGCCCGCATCGACGTGCGCGACCTGCGCCAGGAAGGGCTCGATATAGCTGTAACCCGCGTAGTAGCCGGTCGCCATAAAAACCGTGACCGCGTAGAGCGCGATCAGGAGCGGGTTCTTGAGCAGCTCGGGCAACTGTTTGACGGTAAAGCGCTCGCCCGCCGGCATGGCCGGGAACACGGTCGCCTGGTAGACGACCGCGATGGCCGAGAGGACCCCAACCACGGCAAACGTCATGCGCCAGCCCACGGCCAAGCCAATAGCGCGACCGAGGGGCAGACCAAAGATCTGCGCGATGGACGAGCCCGTAGCGATCATGCTGATGGCGAGCGCCCCGTGGCGAGTGTCGACCAGGCGCGAGGCCATAATCGAAGCGACCGACCAGAACACGGCATGTGCGCAAGCGACCACCAGGCGCGCACAGACCAGGATGGGATAAGTCGGCGCCACAGCGGACAGAAACTGGCCCAGCGAAAACACGGCCAGCACGCCCAGCAACATCCGCTTGAACTCAAAGCGCGAAGCGAACACCATGAGCGGCAGCGACAGCAGCATGACGCCCCAGGCATAGACCGAGATCATGATGCCGGCTTGGGACTCGGTGAGCGAGAACGACGCGGCGATGTCAGTCAAAAGACCGATGGGCATAAACTCCGACGTGTTGAACACGAAGGCGCAGCAGGTGAGTCCGATGAGCGGGAGCCACTGCTTGAGCGTGATGCCGTCTTGCCTTGCCTGAGTCATATATAACGTCTCCAATCATTTTGAGCGGAGGCGATTATATAGCAACGGCCCCGCATCCGTCAGCAACAGATGCGGGGCCGAAAACAATTCGATACACAGAGATTGCGCCGTCAATAAATAACTAAGCCAACCCCAGCAATATGCCCGCCGAATGCACGACAAACGCCACGATCCAGGCGACCGTCACTTGAAATGCGAATACGGCCACGGCATAGCGCGTGCCCAGCTCGCTCTTGACGGCGCCGATGGACGCCACGCAAGGCGGGTACAGCAGCGTAAAGACCAGGAACACGTAGGCGGTGAACGGCGAAAACATGGTCGACAGTGCCGCAGGCGACGTTGCACCCAAAAGCACCGTGAGGGTCGAGATGACGCTCTCCTTGGCGATAAGTCCGGTGACGAGCGCCGTGGATGCACGCCAGTCGCCAAAGCCAAGCGGCGCCAGCGCCGGCGCGATAATGCTACCCAGACCGGCAAGTAGACTCTGCGACTGATCGGCGACCACATTAAAGCGAATGTCGAACGTCTGAAGGAACCAGATGACCACGGTAGCGGCAAAGATAATGGTAAAGGCCTTGGTAATAAAGTCTTTGGCCTTATCCCATGCCAGCATCACCGTCGTCTTGACGCTCGGCAGGCGGTAATTGGGGAGCTCCATGATAAACGGCACCGGGTCGCCCTTAAATGCCGTGCGGTTAAGCACCAAAGCCGCAATGCAACCGACCGCAATGCCAATCAGATAGAGCGAGACCATGGCGGGAACTGTCGCCTGCGGGAAAAAAGCCCCGCACAGCAGACCGTAGACCGGCAGCTTGGCCGAGCAGCTCATAAACGGCGTGAGCATGACCGTCATCTTGCGGTCGTGCTCGGATGGGAGCGTACGGGTCGACATGATAGCCGGCACGGTGCAGCCAAAACCGACGAGCATAGGCACGAAGCTGCGGCCCGACAGGCCAAAGCGACGCAGCACTTTATCCATGACAAAGGCCACGCGTGCCATGTAGCCGGAGTCTTCCAGAATGGAGAGGAACAAGAAGAGCACGACGATAATCGGCAGGAAGGTCAGCACGCTGCCCACGCCCGTAAGCACGCCGTCGACAGCTAGCGAGCGCACTACGTCGTTGGTGCCGAACGCCTTGAGACCCGCATCGGCCGAGGCGATGATGGCAGCGATGCCGTCCTCCATGAGTCCCTGCAACGCCGCGCCGATCACGCCAAACGTCAGCCAAAAGACGAGACCCATGATCACCAGGAACGCCGGGATGGCCGTGTAACGACCCGTCAGGATGCGGTCAATCTTGACGGAGCGCACGTGCTCGCGGCTCTCGTGCGGCTTGACGACGCAACGCCCGCACACGTCGCCGATAAAGCCGAAGCGCATGTCAGCCAGCGCAGATAGACGGTCGGTGCCGGCCTCGCCCTCCATTTGGCTAATGATGTGCTCGATGGCGTCGAGCTCGTTGCGGTCCAGGTGAAGTGCCTCGGTCACCAGCTCGTCGCCCTCAACCAGCTTGGTCGCCGCAAAACGCACGGGAATGTGCGCCGTCGCGGCATGGTCCTCGATAAGGTTGGCGATGCCGTGAATGCAGCGATGCAGCGCGCCGCCGTCCGGACCATCAGGCGCGCAGAAGTCCAGGCGACCGGGGCGCTCGCGGAACCGCGCCACGTGCAAGGCGTGATCCACCAACTCGCCAATACCCTCGTTGCGGGCAGCACTAATGGGAACAACAGGCACGCCCAGCAGGCTCTCGAGCAGGTTGACGTCCACGGCGCCGCCGTTGGCCGTCACCTCGTCCATCATGTTGAGCGCGATGACCATGGGTCTATCGAGCTCCATAAGCTGCAGCGTCAGGTACAGGTTACGCTCGATGTTGGTGGCGTCGATGATATCGATGATGGCGTCGGGGTGCTCGTCCAGGATAAACTGGCGGCTTACGATCTCCTCGCCCGTGTACGGCGACAGAGAATAAATGCCGGGCAGGTCGGTAACGCTTGCCTCGGGGTGGTTGCGGATGGTGCCATCTTTGCGGTCGACCGTCACGCCAGGAAAGTTACCGACATGCTGGTTGGAGCCCGTCAGCTGGTTGAACAGCGTGGTCTTGCCGCAGTTTTGGTTGCCGGCGAGGGCAAAATGCAGCGGTGCGCCCTCGGGCACGACCGTCTTTGCCGCGCGGGGCGAATACGTCCCCTCGCCCAGAGCCGGATGCTCCGTCGTGCCGATTGCGGCGTTAGCGCGCGGACCCGTATCGGTGTCGTGAATGCCCACGAGCTCGATGCGAGCGGCATCGTCCTTGCGCAGCGTCAACTCGTAGCCACGCAGGCGAATCTCGAGCGGGTCGCCCATAGGGGCGTACTTCATCATGGTGACTTCGGTACCCGGCGTTAGGCCCATGTCCAAAATATGCTGTCGGAGGGCCTGATCGTCCGATGCCACCGATGCGACAACGGCATCCTTTCCAATCTCGAGTGTATCGAGTCTCACGTCCGCGTTCCTCCCCCGGCGCCCACAGGGCGTTGCATTTTGTTTAACTTGGCTAACCGTTTGCCATGGCTAACCATTTAACCACGCATGATAGCGCGAACACACACCGATGTTCAATCGACAGATTGCCGCTCTGACGGGCTTGCAGCGTCAAGTGGTTACGGCGTTTGGTAAAACGCCGTAACTAAAACCCGTGGCGCTCCAGGAAGCGGAAGGCTAGGCGAATCCAAGGACGGACCGCCACCTGCTTGTCCTCGTTGTCGACCGCGGTGTTGGCGTTGCCGAGCGAAAGGCCGTGGCCGCCCTGGTCAAAGACATGCATCTCGCATGCGACGCCCTCCTCGGCCATGCGCTGCGCAAACGGGTAGACCTGCGCGATCGGCGCCGTCTTGTCGTCGGACACGCCCCACACAAAGGTCGGCGGCATCTGACGCGAAACATGTGTGGTGGGGCAGATATCGGCCAGGTGCTCGTCAGTTGCCTCGCCACCCGTCACCATCGACAGATAGTCGTTGAGCAGATCGCGCCCCGTCTTGCCGCCCGTCTTTGGCACGCGCAGGTCGATGCGCGGGTCGCGCGTCTGTATGTCGCGCACATAGGCAAGGTCGAGCAATGGATAACCCAGCACCACGGCATCGGGACGAATATCGTCCGGACGCGCCCCTGCCAGGCCCGCGAAGGGACCAGTCTTCCATTGCGTTGCCAGCGAAGCGCTGATCATGCCGCCTGCCGAGAAGCCCACGACGCACACGCGCTTGGGATCGACATGCCACTCGTCGGCGTTGGCGCGCACCGTGGCGACCATCTTGGCAAGGTCTGCCTGCGGGTGCGGAAAGCTCACATCGCCCGTGCCACTCGTCACATAGTTGAGCACAAAGGCCTGGTAGCCGCGGTCCAAAAATGCAAACGCCACCGGGTCCTGCTCGTGCGGAGCGATATGTGTAAACCCGCCTCCGCCGCAGATGATCACCGCGGGGCGGCGGCCATTGGGCTTGTCGGGGAGCGGCTCGGCACCCAAATACGTAAACGTCGCCGGATATTCCTCGGTCGGCTCCTCGCCCCACAGTGCATGGCTCTCGGCAATCATATGTGCTCCCTTCGCGCAAATTACGCGCCCTTGTTTTTCGCCTTCAAGCGTACCCCACTTGAACCCGTGGCGCAGAAACACTCCAGCAATTAGTTTCCCTTCAACTGATATATCACATAATCCCAGCTCAGAGGTATCGCTGAGCAGCGTAGAATAGGGGACGTTGACCAAGCCGCGAAACACATATGAAACGTTTCCGGCAAACCAAACGCGCGATATGCGCCTATTTAAGTTGGAGGCAACTATGGGTCTGCTCGATTCGCTTAAGTCCACCTTCACCTCGACGGGCGAGGCGTCCGTTCCGCCCGCAGCAAGCTTCGCCACCCGCGAAGGTGTCATCTATGCCCCCGTCAACGGCGTGCTCGTCAACCTGAACGAGGTCCCCGACGAGACGATCGCCTCGGGCATGCTTGGCCAGGGCTATGGCATCGAGCCCATTACCGGCACCATCTATGCGCCCGCCAACGGCCGCATCGGCGCCACCACCGTCACCAACCACTCCATTGGCATGATCACCGAGGACGGTCTTCGCGTGTTCATCCATGTTGGCCTGGGCACCGTGGAAATGAACGGCAAGGGTTTTGCCCGCTTTGTCGAGATGGGCGATGTGGTCAAGGCAGGCCAGCCGCTCATCAGCTTCGACCGCGAGGCCATTAAGGCCGCTGGCCACGAGGACATCGTGACCGTCATCGTCTCCGAGCTCGATCGCCTTAAGAGCATCGACCATGTCGGCGAGTCTGGAACGCTTATCGGCGGCAACCCGCTCGTCAAGCTGGGCGACCCGCTGCTGGTGGCCAAGACCAAGTAGTCAGGCCCCGCGCCACACAGCCAAAAGGCACCTCGTCAAGCGCCCGCGACCATTTGGCCTCGGGCGCTTTTCGTTTGAAAAACCATCCCGCCAATGCCTTATCTGTATAGCCCAAATGAGCCGAGCTGCTAGAATATCGAACCGTATGGATAACTATCATTCAACCGTTATGGGAGGATACGTGAACCGCACCAAAATCGCGCAGCTCTACGCCGATGCTGAGTCGCTCGGCGGCCAGACTGTCACCGTCGCCGGCTGGGTCAAGTCCGTCCGCGACATGAAGAACTTTGGCTTTGTTACGCTCAATGACGGCAGCTGCTTCCGCGACTTGCAGGTCGTCATGAACCGCGAGGCGCTCGACAACTACGACGAGATCGCCCATCAAAACGTCTCGGCTGCCCTCATCTGCACCGGCACCGTCAAGCTGACCCCCGATGCGCCCCAGCCTTTCGAGCTTTCTGCCACTTCCATCGAGGTCGAGGGCACGAGCGCCCCGGATTACCCGCTGCAGAAGAAGCGTGCAACCGTCGAGTTCCTGCGCACCCAGCAGCACCTGCGCCCGCGCACCAACCTGTTCCGCGCCGTGTTCCGCATCCGCTCTGTCGCGGCTGCCGCCATCCACCGCTTCTTCCAGGAGCAGGGCTTTGTCTACGTCAACACCCCCATCATCACCACGAGTGACTGCGAGGGCGCCGGCGAGATGTTCCGCGTGACCACGCTCGACCCCAAAAATCCGCCCCTCACCGAGTCCGGCGAGGTCGACTGGAGCCAGGACTTCTTTGGCAAGCACGCGAGCCTCACCGTGTCCGGTCAGCTCAATGCCGAGAACTTTGCCATGGCCTTTGGCGACGTGTACACCTTTGGCCCCACCTTCCGCGCCGAAAACTCCAACACCACGCGCCACGCCGCCGAGTTTTGGATGATCGAGCCCGAGATGGCCTTTGCCGATCTGAACGACTACATGGATAACGCCGAGGCCATGCTCAAGTACGTCCTTAAGGACGTTATGGCCACCTGCCCCGACGAGCTCAACATGCTCAACAAGTTTGTGGACAAGGGTCTGATCGAGCGCCTGGACCACGTGGCAAACTCCGACTTTGCCCGCGTTACCTACACCGAGGCCGTCGAGATCCTGGAGCAGGCAGTCGCTGCTGGCCACCAGTTTGATTACCCCGTCAGCTGGGGCATCGACCTGCAGACCGAGCACGAGCGCTTCCTGACCGAGGAGCACTTTAAGCGCCCGACCTTCGTGACCGACTACCCGGCCGAGATCAAGGCGTTCTACATGCGCATGAACGAGGACGGCAAGACCGTTGCCGCCGCCGACTGCCTGGTTCCCGGTATCGGCGAGATTATCGGCGGCTCCCAGCGCGAGGAGCGCCTGGATCTGCTCGAGGCCCGCATCAAGGACCTGGGCATGAATCCCGAGCAGTACAAGTACTACCTTGACCTGCGCCGCTACGGTTCCTGCAAGCACGCCGGCTACGGTCTGGGCTTCGAGCGCTTGGTCATGTATCTGACCGGCGTGGGCAACATCCGCGACGTCCTGCCGCACCCGCGCACCGTAGGCAACGCCGACTTCTAATCGTCGGACACTAGCTCGCGTCGCCACACGCCAACGCTCATCGCACAAGCGTCTCTCGACATCGGTCGAGAGACGCTTTTTTCAACAGCATCCGTCAAGCTTTTGGCAAGTTTTTGGTCAGTTGAGCAGGGCTGTTTAAAACTCGACCCGCCGTTTGCCGACGACTACCGACCGCCCAGAGCGCCCTGCGCCCCTGGGAAAACCCCACGTCCTAGGCTCCATACCGTCGCCACCCAAAACGGAAAGGACGTGGGCACCATGACCGAAACCGCTGTTGAAACCTACGACACCACGACTAGAGGCGCCGCCTCGATGGCAGCCTATCGCGCCGTTCGCATCCTGCAACTATTAAGCGAAAACACCGGCGAGGACAAGGCCATGCTTTCTGATGAGTTGATCCGGTGCCTCGCCCATCCCGACGACCCCGCCCGCATGCCCATCTCGGCGGCGCGGCGCAGCATCTACACCGCCATCTCCGCACTTCGCCATGCCGGATACGAAATTGAGTACAAACGCGGCGTGGGGTATCGGCTCTTGACCCGTCCGCTCACCGACGAAGAGATCATCCGGCTCCACGGCATGGTCATGCGTAACCGCTCTACGCCCATTGCCATTCGAAAAAGCATGGCTCAGCACTTGGTCGCCATGGCGAGTGCCGACGTTCGCGGCTACCTCGATGCACCCGAGCCTGCTCCAAGCGCCGGTGGCAAATCCACCAAGGCCATGCGCACGCCCGTCAAGCGCATCGACACCTGCGAGCTCATCGAGCAGGCCATCGACCACGGAACCACGGTGAGTTTTGATATTTCGAGCGTCACGACACGTGGCGAAACTGAAGTAGCACGGATGACACTCCGCCCCTTTGCCATCAAGCAACGAGACGGCATCTCGTATTTGCTGGGAACGGTCTATGACGCCCGAGGCGCCGATGACACGCTGCGTACCGTAGAGATCGGGCGTATGAGAAACGTCACCACGCGTCTCCTCGACGGCAAGAAGCTCTTCGCCGCCCTGGAGGAGGACGACGCCTCCGCCGCATAAGAACCTCCGCCGTCCATTCGACTACCCGTACCGCCCATCCGGTTCTGTATTAAAAAACCCGCCAGGTTATTGTAAAAATGGACATCCGCGCTACTATAGTTCCACTTGCACTTTGTTTGAGTGCAGTGTTTCCAGCCATTTCTATACTGGGGGTAACGATATGAAGGACATCACCATCAGCCGCAGGAGCCTTCTGGTCTCTGCCGGCCTGCTCGCGCTCGCTCCGCTCGCCGGATGCGGCGGCAACTCTGGTTCCGGCTCTGCTGCCGCCGGTTCCGACTACACCGTCGGCATTCTGCAGCTCACCGAGCACTCCGCACTCGACGCCGCCAACGACGGCTTTGTCAAGGCTATCAAGAAGAGCGGCCTTAAGGTCAAGATCGACCAGAAGAACGCCCAGAACGACCAGTCCACGTGTAAGTCCATTGCCGACAAGTTCGTAGGCGACGGCGTCAACCTGATCTATGCCATCGCTACGCCCGCCGCGCAGGCTGCCGCCGGCGCTACGGCCGATATCCCCATCGTTGGCTGCGCCATCACCGACTACGCCGCCTCGGGCCTGGTCCAGGACAACGATAAGCCCGGCACCAACGTCACTGGCGCCTCCGACCTCACCCCGGTCGCCGAGCAGCTCGAGATGATGCAGAAGGTCCTGCCCGACGTAAAGAAGGTCGGCCTGCTCTACTGCACCGCCGAGTCCAACTCCGACGTCCAGATTAAGGCCGCCAAGAAGGAGCTCGACAAGCTGGGCCTGGAGCACACCGACTTCACCGTCTCGAGCTCCAACGAGATCCAGTCCGTCGTCGAATCTGCCGCGGGCAAGGTCGACGCGCTCTACTCCCCCACTGACAACACCATCGCCGCGGGCGCTTCGCAGGTCGGTCAGATCTGCAAGGAGAATAAGCTCCCCTTCGTGACTGGCGAGGAGGGTATGTGCATGGCCGGCGGCCTGTTCACCCTCTCCATCAACTATGAGGACCTGGGCTACGCCGCGGGCGAGATGGCCGTTAAGATTCTGAAGGGCGAGGCCAAGCCCGAGGATATGCCGATCAAGCACCTCTCGAGCAAGGACCTGGTCGTCGTCAAGAACGACGAGATGGCCGAGGCTCTGGGCATCGATCTTTCCGCTCTGGACGAGTAGCGCCATGCGCGGTAGCGCGTCTAGGGCACGCGCTCGCGCCATAGCTGCGTTATTCAATATCTGAGCCACAGGGGCGAACGCCAAAAACCGGCGTTCGCCCTGCTTGTTACGGATGAGACAAAACATCCGGCCGCAGCTCTTTCATGCATTGTTACCGCTATCATGGTGACTCACGTGTCCACCCTATCCTAGGAGGTATGAAGCATGCTTATTGCATTGCAGGGCGCCGTTTCGCAGGGCGTCCTCTGGGGCATTATGGTGCTTGGCGTGTTTATCACGTTCCGCCTGCTCGACATCCCCGATATGACCTGCGACGGCAGCTTTGCCCTCGGCGGCTGCGTCTGTGCCGTGCTCATCGTCAATAACAACGTCGACCCGTTGCTTGCTGTTTTGGCCGGCATGTGCGCCGGCGCCATCGCAGGCGCCGTCACGGGCATTTTGACCACCGTCTTTGAGATTCCCACGATCCTCGCCGGAATCCTCACCCAGATCAGCCTGTGGTCCATCAACCTGCGCATCATGGGCAAATCCAATACGCCCATCCTTGCCAAGGGCACCATCTTCTCGTCTGTCAGCAACATGACGGGCCTGCCGCAGTCCACTGTCGCCATCATCCTGGGCATCTTGCTCGCTGTGGCTATCGTTGCCATCCTGTATTGGTTCTTTGGCACCGAGATCGGCTCGGCACTGCGCGCCACCGGCAACAACGAGTACATGATCCGCGCCCTGGGCGTCAACACCAACTCCACCAAGATGATCGCCCTCGTGCTCTCCAACGCCCTCATCGGCCTTTCGGGCGCGCTCATCTGCCAGAGCCAGAAGTACGCCGACATTGGCATGGGCACCGGTGCCATCGTTATCGGTCTTGCCGCTATTGTTATCGGCGAGGTGCTCGGCCGCCTGCTGCCCGGCGGTCTCACGCAGTTTAGTGTCCGTCTTGCCTCCGCCGTCTTTGGCTCCGTGGTGTACTTCCTTATCCGCGCCATCGTGCTGCAGCTGGGCATGGACGCCAACGACATGAAGCTGCTCTCCGCCGTGATCGTCGCCGTGGCCCTGTGCGTGCCCGTGGTTTGGGAGCGCTATAAGCTCCGCAGCTCCTACACGAAGGGAGATGAGGCAGATGCTTAAGCTCTCGCACGTCAAAAAGACCTTTAACAAGGGCACCGTCACCGAGAAGCGCGCGCTTACCGGCGTCGACCTTACCCTCAATGATGGCGACTTTGTAACCGTGATCGGCGGCAACGGCGCCGGCAAGTCCACGCTGCTCAACATGATCGCCGGCGTGTATCCGCTCGATTCGGGCGTTATCGAGCTCGACGGCACCGACATCTCGCGTCTGAGCGAGTCACAGCGTGCCAAGTACCTGGGTCGCGTGTTCCAGGACCCCATGCGTGGCACCGCAGCCGACATGCAAATTGCCGAGAACCTGGCCCTCGCCAAGCGTCGCGGCCAGCATCGCGGTCTTTCGTGGGGCGTCACCAAGGCCGAGAAGGACGAGTACGTTGAGCTGCTCAAGCGCCTGGACCTTGGTCTGGACACGCGCCTCAACGCCAAGGTCGGTCTGCTTTCGGGTGGCCAGCGCCAGGCACTCACCCTGCTCATGGCCACGCTCACCAAGCCACGCCTGCTGCTGCTCGACGAGCACACCGCGGCGCTCGACCCCAAGACGGCCTCTAAGGTGCTCAATCTGACCGAGGAAATCGTCGACGAGCACCACCTGACCACGCTCATGGTCACGCATAACATGAACGACGCCATCCGTCTGGGCAATCGTCTGATCATGATGCACGAGGGCCACGTAATCTACGACGTGGCAGGCGACGAGAAGAAGTCGCTCACCGTTGCCGACCTGCTGCAGAAGTTCGAGGAGGTCTCGGGCGGCGAGCTCGCCAACGACCGCATGCTGCTGAGCTAACGACCTAGATAACCACCACAAAGGGGACAGGCACCTTTGTGGTGGTTTTTGTTAAAGAGTAAGGAGACAGCCATGAAAAGACTCCCCCGCCTTGCGTTAGCCACCGCGTTAATCTGGAAGCGTCGACGCTAAGCTACACCGCCGGGCCTTGCAGCCCCGCCGTGCAAACCTTATATCGAGCGCAAAAGCCCGTCCGAATGTGATCGGACGGGCTTTTGGTGGGTATCATGGTTGGACGAGCATGAGGAGGTTTTCCCAACATGGAATTGTTTGAACCGATTCTTCATTTCTTTGAACAACGGTGGGTCCACAACATCATCTGGGCCGGCATCTTGGTAATAGGCACCGCCATCGCCACCAAGGTCGTATCCAAGACCCTGCGCCACCTGCTCAACCGCGACGACAACCCGCTTCCGGCATCGAGTATCTTCATCAACATTGCGCGCGCCGTCATCTGGATGATCGGCGGCAGCTTTATCCTCGACAACTGCTTTGGCATTAACGCAAACGCCCTCGTCGCCGCTCTTGGCGTCGGCGGCATCGCCATCTCGCTCGGCTTTCAGGACACGCTCTCAAACCTTATCGGCGGCATGCAGGTAACCTTTATGGGCATCATCAAGCCCGGCGACAATATCGAAGTCGGTGGCGTGTCGGGCGTGGTCCAGGACATCACCTGGCGTCATACGACCATCGAGGACGCCTGCGGGCAGACCATCATCGTCCCCAACTCAAATATCTCCAAGAACACGCTCGTGCATCTCATGCCCTTTGGGCGTGTGGCTGTGCCCGTTGTCGTAAAGGACACATCCAAGTGGGCCTCACTCGACGCGCTGGCAGACGAGCTGACCAGCGCCACCAAGGCCGCCGTGCTTCCCATCTCGAGCTTTGACAAGGAGCCCTACGTGCTCTTTAGCGAGATCGGCGACTTTGGCATTAAGGGCAAGATCATCTTTATCGTCAGCGACGACAGCACCACTTTCACGGCGGCCGACGCCTGCATTCGCGCCATCGCCCCCATCATCGCCTAAACCACCACAAAGGGGACAGGCACCTTTGTGGTGGTTTTCATTCGTGGTACCATGGTTCATATAGTTGTTTAAACGACTAAGGGAGCAAAACTATGGAAGAGGCCTATCGTCAAGCACGCAAGCGCGGCGAGCAAGGACGTCGACGCGCCATTAGTCAAAGCGAGCATCCGTACCTTACGGACCTCGATAGCTTGGTTGCCCAGCTCCCCTTGGGCCAGCGAGAGAATGTCGGTCTGAGAGACATTCCGCTCGAAATGGTCGTCGGCACGGTTACCAAGGGCCGTCAGTCGGCCTTTTCATGCAACTTTATGCCCTTGCTGCCGTTTAGCACGGAGTTCGCCCGCAAGTGGTCCAACCTCTACGACATCCAGGTGACCGAGGGCTATCGCGATCCCGTCATCGTCACCGAGTTCATGCATCGGTTTTACGTCCAAGAGGGCAACAAGCGCGTCAGTGTCCTCAAATTCCTGGACGCCCCGACGGTTTCGGCCAAGGTCACTCGTCTCTACCCCGGCACATGGGATTCCGTCGAAAGCCGCCTGTACGGTGAGTTCTGCGCGTTTTGGCGCGTCTGCCCCCTATACGAGATCGAGTTCTCGCGCGAGGGAAGCTACGAGACGCTCGCCAAGATGCTCGGTCAGGACCTTATCGAAAAATGGCCGCAGAAAAAGGTCGACTACCTGCGCCACACCTTCCTGCTCTTTAAGCGCGCCTACCTTCGCGCAGGCGGCGATCACCTGGACATTACGCCCGCCGACGCCATGCTCGTCTACCTCAATGTGTACAACCAGGACCGCCTGCTGGATACGCCGACGGATATCGTCGTAAACCGCCTGTGTAAGATTTGGCGTGAGCTGGTCATTGCCGGCAAAAATAACGAGGACAAGGTCGATCTTGTCGAAGCACCGAGCGTCGATGAGGAAGAGTCGACCGCCAAGTCCACCTCCGGCGTGCTCAACTTCTTTATGGGCAAGACCGTCTATTCGGCGGACAATCCCCTGCGCATCGCCTTTATCCATGAGTTCCCCTGTGCGACGTCGAGCTGGGACAGCCTGCACGACCAAGGGCGTCAGTATCTCGATAAGCACTTTGGCGGTATCGTGCGCACCGAGGCGTTTGAGGACTGCCACGATCCGGACGTGTTCTACGCCGCCGTGGAAACGGCTGTCAAACATGGAGACAGCGTCATCTTCTCGACCTCGCACCGCCTGATGGAATACACGCTCAGGGCTGCCGTTGAGTATCCCCAGGTTCGGTTCCTCAACTGCTCTATCGGCCTTCCCCATCAAAGCGTCCGTTCGTACTTTGGCAAGATGTACGAGGCCAAGTTCCTCCTGGGCGCCCTTGCCGCCAGCATGGCGGACAACCACCGCATCGGTTACCACGCGTCGGTCTTCGCCTCGGGCGCACTCAGTGAAATCAATGCCTTCGCTATCGGTGCCTCGCTGCTCGACCCCCGTGCGCAAATAATCCTGACCTGGGGCGATGTGCCCGCCGGAGGCCTTGCCGAGGCCATGCGCCGCGAAGGTGTAAGCGTCATGTCCGGCGCCGACATGTCAAAGCCGCTCGAAGACCCCACGGCCTACGGACTCCACCGCTTGGTCGATGGCAAGGTTGCCGGCATTGCCATGCCGGTATGGAACTGGGGCCGTTACTACGAGCTTATCGTGCGAAGCCTGCTGCATGGCACCTGGGATGAGACCAGTGACGACAATCAGGTTCGCGCCGTCAACTACTGGTATGGCATGAGTTCGGGCGTTATCGATATTCGCTACGCTCCAGGCCTGCCCTATCAGACGCGCAAGCTCGTTCAGCTACTGCGCAATGGCATTGTCGAGGGCTCCATCAATCCATTTGGCGGCGAGCTCCATAGCCAAGACGGCGTGGTGCAGATCGAAGGCTTTCCCCCGCTGCCGAGCACGCAAATCGTCGAGATGGACTGGCTGGCAGACAACGTGGTGGGCACCATTCCGCAGCCCGACGATGAGCCGAAGGTCCGCGCCCTATGAAAATCCTTGCCATAGCCGATACCGAAGAACGATGCCTTTGGGAGTGCTTTCGCAAAGAACGCTTTGAGGGTGTCGACCTGATTTTGTCCGCTGGTGATCTGGACCCGGACTATCTTGAGTTTTTGGTCACGGTCATCAACAGACCGCTCATCTACGTGCGAGGCAATCACGATGACCGCTATGCGCGTCATGCACCAGGTGGCTGCATCTGTGTCGAAGACGCTGTCTACGTGTACCGCGGCGTCCGCATTGCAGGCCTTGGCGGCTCCATGCGCTATCGAGATGGCGCCAACATGTACACCGAGCGCGAGATGGCCAAGCGCGTGCGCAAGCTGTCTCGTAAAGTGAGGATGGTCGGTGGCTGCGACATCTTGCTCACCCATGCGCCCGCCGCCGGCGAGGGCGATCTGGACGATCTGCCACATCGAGGATTCAAATGCTTTAACACAGCGCTCGAGTCCTGGAATCCCGACTACATGGTGCACGGGCATGTGCACCAATGCTATGGTCGCGACTTTCAACGTGAGCGTCAGCACGCATGCGGGGCAACGATCATCAACGCCTGCGGCTATACGCAGTTTGAGCTGGACGAAGCGCGCTACCCCATCCGTGGCTGGCAGGCAGCCTGGCTCAATTCGCAAACCATGCGTCGCGAACTCAAGCGCCACGAGGCTATCGAGTCCTCAACCGCTAGAACACCCTGGTAACCACCTTAAAGGGGGCGCTGTCCCCTTTAAGGTGGTTTTGACGCGATAGCAAGAAACCCGGTACTGCACGAGACAGAACCGGGTTTCTTTAGCAATGCTTGCTTTGCTCAGGCAGTAACTAAAAGTTACTCAGCCAGGAAGTCGCGCTGGATAGCGGGATCAACCTTGATGCCAGGGCCCATGGTGGAAGACACGGAGATGGACTTAACGTACTTGCCCTTAGCAGAAGAGGGCTTGACGCGCAGGATCTCGGTGTACAGGGCAGCGTAGTTCTCGACGAGCTGCTGCTCGGAGAAGGACTTCTTGCCCAGGGGCACGTGGCAGATGCCGTAGCGGTCGGCGCGATACTCAACGCGGCCGGCCTTGAGCTCGGAGACCATCTTGGCGACGTCCATGGTCACGGTGCCGAGCTTGGGGTTCGGCATGAGGCCACGGGGACCAAGGATCTTACCGATGCGGCCAACCTTGGCCATCATGTTCGGCGTAGCGATAGCGGCGTCGAAGTTGATCTCGCCCTTCTGAATCTGGGCGACGAGCTCGTCGGAACCGATGATGTCGGCGCCGGCAGCCTCGGCCTCGCGGGCCTTCTCGCCCTCGGCGAAGACGGCAACACGAACGGTCTTGCCGGTGCCGTGGGGCAGGGAGATGGAGCCGCGGATGTTCTGGTCGGCCTTACGAGTATCGACGCCCAGACGGAAGTGGGCCTCGACGGTCTCGTCGAACTTGGCGGTGTCGAGCTCCTTGATGAGCTTGGCAGCCTGAAGGGGGGTGTAGAGCGTGGCGCGGTCGATCTTCTCGGCAGCGGCGTTATAGCTCTTACCATGCTTAGCCATGTGCATTACCTCCTGTGGTTAAACGGGCGCGAGCCCTCCCACATCGTATCGTGTGCCCTATTGCACACATTTAACGGGCGCCCCGGTTGGAGCACCCGTCGTTACCAAAAGAAATCGCTACTCAGCGATGGTGACGCCCATGGAACGGGCGGTACCGGCGATGATCTTCTTGGCGGCGTCAATGTCGTTGGCATTGAGGTCCGGCATCTTGATCTCGGCGATCTTGGTGAGCTGCTCCTGGGAGAGCTGACCAACCTTGTCGGCCTGGGGCTTAGCGGAACCAGACTTGAGGTTCAGCTCCTTCTTGATGAGGTGAGCCGCCGGCGGGGTCTTGGTGATGAAGGAGAAGGACTTATCCTCGAAGACAGTGATCTCAACGGGGATGATGTCGCCCTTCTTGTCCTGCGTCTCGGCGTTAAAAGCCTGGCAGAACTGCATGATGTTCACGCCAGCAGCGCCCAGGGCGGGGCCGACGGGAGGAGCGGGGTTAGCGGCACCAGCAGGAATCTGGAGCTTAATGACGTTGGCAACCTTCTTCTCAGCCATGGTCATTCCTTTCGAATCACGAGTGTGAAGTACTTGCTATATCGTAAGCACGCACGTGTTAGAAGCACTCCTGAGATGAGCAGTCACAGAAGAAGCACGCTCGCGCGAACGGACGAAAACTTAAGCGATGACGGCAACCTGGTTAAAGTCGAGCTCGACCGGCGTCTCACGGCCAAAGATCATCAGGGTGACCTTCAGCTTGCCTGCCTCGGTGTTAACCTCGGAGACCTTGCCATCAAAGTCGGTAAGCGGGCCATCAGTGACGCGGACGGACGTGCCGACCTCAATATCAACCGAGGTGCGCTTGGGCGAATCGCCCTTACCAGGACGACGAGTCATCTTATTGTACTCGTCGCGGGAAAGCGGAGCGGGCTTGCCATTGCCGCCCAGGAAACCGGTGACACCGGGCGTGTTGCGAACACACGTCCACGCATCGTCATCCATCTCCATGCGAACCAGGACATAACCCGGGAAAATCTTGGAATCCTTGGTCTCGCGCTTGCCACCCTCTTTGATCTCGGTGACGCGCTCCATAGGAATCTCGATATCAAAGATACGGTCCTGCATGCCCATGGTCTCGATGCGATGCTCGAGATCGGACTTAACGCGGTTCTCGTATCCAGAGTAAGTGTGAACGACGTACCAACGCTTAGACATGGTTTAGCCCCTCAATCCAGAGAACAGAGCAAGAGCCTCGCCAAAGCCAGCATCGAGCAGAGCGATGACGACGCCGACGACGATCAGAGAAGCGCAAACGACGACCGAGTAGTTCACGAGCTCCTTCTTATCGGGCCACGTGACACGCTTCATCTCGGACTTCACCGAAGCGAAATACTTCTTGGTGCGGGCGAAGAAACCAGGCTTCTCATTCTTCTTGGACTTCGCAGCCTTCTCGTTCTTCTTGGCAACGGCCTTCTTGGCCTCAACCTTGGAGTTGGCGGCAGCGTTGTTGGCAGGTGCCGGCTGCTGAGCCTTCTTCTTGTTCTTCTTGTTGGCCATTTGGGTTACCTCCGCGCAATGCGCTTATACATGAGTAAACCGTAAGCCCCCAATTGGGAGCTTACGGAATAATGACTGGCACGCCAGGAAGGACTCGAACCCTCAACACTCGGTTTTGGAGACCGATGCTCTACCAATTGAACTACTGGCGTATGTGACTAGAGACTAGCGAGTCTCTTTGTGCAGCGTGTGGTGACGGCACCAGGGGCAATACTTCTTGATCTCCATACGATCAGGCATGTTCGACTTGTTCTTGGTGGTCGTATAGTTGCGGCGCTTGCACTCAGTGCACGCAAGAGTAACTAGAGTACGCATTTATCCTGAACCTTTCATTTCCGCCCCGTACGGGCACGAGTTGGTACTTTATCAGCTCTACGTAAGTGCTGTCAATGAAAACCTCGAATCAATTGGTTCTCGCTGGATCCATTCATATTTGGAACACATCAATGAAGCCAGCGAGATCTAATCGATCCCTCACGCTCGGCTTAAGGGCAAGCGAAGCGCAATCGGCAGGGAATAAGCCCCGCGTAGAAAAGAACCCGGCACCCTATAAGTGCCGGGTTCTCTCTAAGTCAGCTAAATCAAAGAGCTAATTTACTCAATGATCGTGGAGACGATGCCCGAACCGACGGTGTGGCCACCCTCGCGGATAGCGAAGCGCAGGCCCTCCTCCATGGCGATCGGGTGAATGAGGTCGCCCTCGATGGTGATGTGGTCACCAGGCATAGCCATCTCGGTGCCCTCGGGAAGCTTGACCGTACCGGTAACGTCGGTGGTACGGAAGTAGAACTGAGGACGATAACCATCGAAGAACGGGGTATGACGGCCGCCCTCCTCCTTGGTCAGAACGTAGATCTCGCCGGTGAACTTGGTGTGCGGGGTAACCGAACCGGGCTTGCAGAGAACCTGGCCGCGCTCGATGTCCTCACGCTTGATGCCGCGGAGCAGCAGACCGACGTTGTCGCCAGCCTCACAGAAGTCCATGGACTTACGGAACATCTCGATACCGGTAACGACGGTGTTCTGGGTATCCTTGATGCCGACGATCTCGACGGGCTCGTTGAGCTTGAGCTCACCGCGCTCAACACGGCCGGTAGCAACGGTGCCACGGCCGGAGATGGTCATAACGTCCTCAACGGCCATCAGGAACGGGAGGTCGTTGTTACGAGCAGGCGTCGGGATGTACTCGTCGACGGCCTTCATGAGCTCGCGAATGGCGTCCATCCACTTGGCGTCGCCCTCGAGAGCGCCCAGAGCGGAACCACGGATGACGGGGATGTCGTCGCCGGGGAAATCGTACTCGGAGAGGAGCTCACGGGTCTCCATCTCGACGAGGTCGATGAGCTCGTCATCGTCGACCATGTCGCACTTGTTCAGGAAGACGACGATGTAGGGAACGCCGACCTGACGGGCGAGCAGGATGTGCTCGCGAGTCTGAGCCATGGGGCCGTCGGTAGCGGCGATGACCAGGATAGCGCCGTCCATCTGAGCAGCACCGGAGATCATGTTCTTGACGTAGTCAGCGTGGCCCGGGCAGTCAACGTGAGCGTAGTGACGGGCAGCAGTCTCGTACTCAACGTGGGAGACGGAGATCGTGATGCCGCGCTCGCGCTCCTCGGGAGCCTTGTCGATGTTCTCGAACGCAGTGAAGTCAGCCTTGCAGCCCTCGGTCTCAGAGAGAACCTTGGTGATGGCGGCGGTCAGCGTGGTCTTGCCGTGGTCGACGTGACCAATGGTGCCGATGTTAACATGCGGCTTAGTGCGCTCAAACTTCTCTTTGGCCATAAAGCCCTCCTCTTAACAGGTCGTCCCCGGACGGGACTTTGCCTTTATACCATAGTGGCCTCTCAACATACTATTGAGAAGCCACCGTGTTACCTATGGTAGCGGTGACTGGATTCGAACCAGTGACGCCACGGGTATGAACCGTGTGCTCTAACCAACTGAGCTACACCGCCGGATGGAGCCTGCAACCAGACTTGAACTGGTGACCTCTTCGTTACCAACGAAGTGCTCTACCGACTGAGCTATACAGGCACTTGACGGGTGGGAGCTATAGGATTCGAACCTATGTAGGCAGAGCCAACGGGTTTACAGCCCGTCCCCATTAACCACTCGGGCAAACTCCCAATCGTTCAAGTATCCGCAGGTTCTTTGGTCTTTTGGACCGCCGCCCCCGCGAACGAAAAAGATAATACGATGCAACCTTGGGGGCTGTCAACGAAAACCTCTAGATACACGGTGCCGGGCGTATCTATATGCTTTTGACCTGCGGTTTTGCTGAGTTTGGATATGAAGGACGGTGGTTTTGGATACTGAGGTGACGTTTCCCGAGGTAACACTTTGGTGTAGTGGAGTACACCTTCAGTATCGAACTTCGATACCGGCTTATTTGCACCTATATATAGGTCGAGATCAGGGCTTCCCAGACAGAAGATTGCTCTTCCCAGGCAAAATCGAGCGTGGATTTTCTTCCGTTTGAAATCGAGCGTGGATAATCTGCCACTTTTGGCGTGTTCCCATGGCCAAAGTGGCAGATTATCCACGTTCGTTCATCCGATAATCCACGCTCAGGGGGGGGCAACCGAGCTCGACACGGCTTTTGTCTCGATCTGTAACATATAGAGAACATTTTCTCCCCTATCTGTTACAGGTTGAGATATTACGCAGAGACCCCAGCTTACGTCTCATTCTGTAACAGTACGAACGGTTTTCCGCCCCTTCGTGTTACAGATCGAGACAAATCTGAAGCTTGGCCGGTGCCAAACCCGCTGACTTATCGACATAAATAGAAACGGGCCCTGTCCCACAAGGGAACAGAGCCCGAAACTCTCATGGAGCCAGTGACAGGAATCGAACCTGCAACCCACT
>CABQKL010000005.1 GCA_902464645.1 uncultured Collinsella sp. | reverse complement strand
TCCTGCTATCATTCATCGGGTTGCTTCACGGCAACATGTTTTTATCACGCACGCGCGGCTACTTCATACCGTGGTGCCTGGGCTTTGGTAGCACATGTCCGGGTTGGTTATGGAGGATGACCCCGCGCGGAGGCAAACCACAGGAGGTTTAACATGGCTACCAAGATTAATATCCGCACCCTGCTCGAGGCCGGCTGCCACTTCGGTCACCAGACCCGTCGCTGGAACCCCAAGATGAAGCCGTTCATCTTCGGTGAGCGCAACGGCATCTACATCCTCGACCTCAAGCAGACCATCCTTGACGCTGACCAGGCCTACACCTTCGTCAAGAACGTCGCCAAGGGCGGCAACGTGCTGTTCGTCGGCACCAAGAAGCAGGCTCAGGAGGCCGTCAAGAACGCTGCTGAGCGCGCCAACATGCCTTACATCAACCAGCGTTGGCTCGGCGGTATGCTGACCAACTTCGTCACCATTCGCTCCCGCATCAACCGCATGGAGGAGCTCGAGGCCATGGTCGAGGACGGCCGCATGGCAGTCCTGCCCAAGAAGGAGCAGGCTGTTCTGGGTAAGGAGCTCGCTAAGCTCCAGACTAACCTCGGTGGCGCCCGTGACATGAAGGGTCTGCCCCAGGCTCTCTTCGTCATCGACACCAAGCGCGAGGAGAACGCCATCAAGGAGGCCCAGCGCCTGAACATCCCCGTCGTCGCCCTGATCGATACCAACTCCGATCCCGACGAGGTCGAGTACGGCATCCCCTGCAACGATGACGCCATCTCCGCTGTCACCCTTATGTGCGAGCTCATGGCTGACGCCTGCCTCGCTGGCTCCGGCAAGGAGCAGGTCTCCGAGGCCGAGATGGCCGCCGAGCCCAAGGCCGAGTAAATCAGTCCTATTTAAGTCTTTTTCATCTCTTTGAAAGGAACCACAATGGCCCAGATTACCGCCGCTATGGTCAAGCAGCTCCGCGAGATGACCGACTCCCCGATGATGGAGTGCAAGAAGGCTCTCGTCGAGGCTGACGGCGACATGGACGCCGCTGTCGACGTTCTGCGTAAGAACGGCCTTGCCAAGGCTGCCAAGAAGGCTGGCCGTGAGACCAACGAGGGCGCTGTCGCCGCGTTCGTCTCCGAGGATGGCAAGACCGGCGCTCTGCTCGAGCTCTCCTGCGAGACCGACTTCGTCGGCTCCAACGCCAAGTTCACCGGCTTTGCTTCCAAGGTCGCCGAGGTTGTCGCCACCACCGAGCCTGCTGACGTCGACGCTCTGCTCGAGAAGCCGATGGGCGAGGAGACCGTTTCCTCCGAGCTCACCGAGATGATTCACATCATGGGCGAGAACATGAAGATCTCTCGTTTCGCTGCCCGCAAGGCCGAGAACGGCGCCCTCGCTTCCTACATCCACATGGGTGGTAAGATCGGCGTCCTCGTCGAGTTCGCTTTCGAGAAGGCCGAGACCGCTCAGGCCGACTCCTTCAAGACCTTCGCTCACGACGTCGCCCTTCAGGTTGCCGCCGTCGCCCCGATCTGCGCTACCCGCGATCAGGTTCCGGCTGAGACCGTCGAGCACGAGAAGCAGATTTACATGGCTCAGGCCGCCGAGTCCGGCAAGCCCGAGGCCATTCAGGAGAAGATGGCTGTTGGCCGTCTGGAGAAGTTCTACAAGCAGTCCGTGCTCACCGAGCAGGAGTTCATCAAGGACAGCTCCCTCACCATCAAGAAGTACGCTGAGCAGGTCTCCAAGGAGCTCGGCGATACCATTACCGTCGTTGCCTTCGACCGTCTGGTCCGTGGCGAGTAAATAAGCTCTTGTAGCTGGTAATGAGCAGGCTGTGGGTTTTACTCACAGCCTGCTTTTTCATGGCTCTTATCAGAGCCTTTGCTATCATATTGAGAGTCTAATTAAAGGAGGATCGCTTTGTCCGACATCCGATATAAACGCGTGCTTCTGAAGCTTTCCGGCGAAGCACTGATGGGCGACGGTCAATATGGCATCGACCCCAAGATTACCGATCATCTTGCCAAGCAGGTCAAGGAGCTGCTCGCCGTTGGCCATGAGGTCGGCGTCGTTGTCGGCGGCGGCAACATTTTCCGCGGCATGGCCGGCGCTGCCGGTGGCATGGAGCGCGCCCAGGCCGACTACATGGGCATGCTGGCAACCGTTATGAACGCGCTTGCCCTGCAGGATGCCTTTGAGCACAACGATGTTCCCTGCCGCGTGATGAGCGCTATCCAGATGAACGAGATCTGCGAGCCCTATATTCGCCGTCGCGCCATCAACCACCTTTCCAAGGGCAACGTCGTTATTTTTGCCGCCGGTTCGGGCAATCCGTACTTTACGACCGACACCGCCGCGGCTCTTCGTGCCTGCGAGATCGGTGCCGAGATTCTGATTAAGGCCACCAAGGTTGACGGCATCTACGACAAGGATCCTGTCAAGTGCGCCGATGCCGTCCGTTTTGACAAGATTACCTATCACGAGGTTCTCGTCCGCGGTCTGCAGGTTATGGATTCCACGGCCACGGCACTGTGCCAGGATAACCGTATGCCGATTTTGGTCCTCAACATTGATGGCGAGGACACCGTCAAACGCGCGCTTTCGGGTGAGCCCGTCGGCACGCTCGTCTATCAGGAGGATTAAGCATGGCAGAGAACATCACCGCCCACATGGACAAGTCGCTCGAGTCCCTCAAGCACAACTTCTCCAAGGTTCGCACGGGCCGCGCCAACGCTAACATTCTGTCCGACATTTCGGTCGATTACTACGGTGTTCCCACGCCGGTTACCCAGGTTGCCGCCGTTAAGACTCCCGAGGCTCACATGCTGCTCATCGAACCCTGGGACAAGGCGCTCGTCAACGCAATCGTGAAGGCTATCAGTGCTTCTGATCTGGGCATTACTCCCAACTCTGACGGTACCGTCGTGCGCCTGCCGTTCCCGGCTCCCACCGAGGAGCGTCGTCGCGAGCTCGTCAAGGAGTGCCGCGAGTATGCCGAGCAGGCCAAGGTTTCCATTCGCAACATTCGTCGTGACTTTAACAACAAGCTCGAGCGCGACGAAGAGCTCACCGAGGACGATGTCCGTCGCGAGCAGGCCAAGGTCCAGAAGCATACCGATGAGTATGTTGCCAAGGTCGAGGAGCTTTTGAAGGAAAAAGAAGCCGAGGTCATGGAGATCTAAGGTGCAATACGACGAGAACAAACTGGTCGAGTACTTTGCCGACGCCCCTGCGGGCGTCGGTTTTTCCGACCTTGACCTCAATAAGATCCCGCATCATATTTCGTGCATCATGGACGGTAACGGTCGCTGGGCCACGGCGCGCGGTCTTGCCCGCACCGAGGGCCACAAGGCCGGTATCGTCTCCCTGCGCGAGATCATTACCGCATGTGTGCGCTTGGGAGTCGACGTCCTTTCGGCCTATGCGTTTTCCACCGAAAACTGGAATCGTCCGCAGCACGAGGTCAACGTTTTGATGCATTTGTTTGCCAAGACGTTTATCGATGAGTTGCCGCTGCTTAAGCGCGAAAACGTGCGCGTTGTCTTTTTGGGCGATATTTCCGCACTGCCCAAGAAGACCCGCGATGTCTTTGAGCGCGGTCTTGCCGAGTGTGCCGACCACACCGGCATGACGCTGGCGCTTGCCGTCAACTACGGCGCCCGTGCCGAGATCACCCGCGCTGTCCGTCAGATCGCGCTCGATGCCGCTGCCGGAAAGATCGATCCCGCCGCCATCGACGATGATATGGTTGCCTCCCATCTCTACACCGCTGGGCTGCCCGATCCGGAGCTTGTGATTCGCACCTCCGGCGAGCTACGCCTTTCGAACTATCTGCTGTGGCAGGTTGCCTATTCCGAGTTTTATGTCACCGATACCTATTGGCCCGACTTTGATCGCTGGGGCCTTGTCGACGCCATTTTGGCCTACCAGGGCCGCGACCGTAGGTTTGGTGGACTGAGCAAGACCGAGGAGGCTTAATCGTGTCCGATCGTCCCAAGGCGTCTGCTCCCAAGACGTCATCTCCCAAGGCGCCTTCCGCCAAGAGCGGCGCGGCTACGACTTCGTGGTTGGCCGGCTTTATTACCCGCGCCGCCGCAGGTATCGTCTACGCCGTCGTGTTTATTCTCTGCTTGGTTTTGGGTATCGTTCCCACTGCCATCTTCGTCTCCGTCATGAGCGGCCTGTGCTGCTATGAGTTTTTCCGCATGACGAAGCTCGATGGCAAGGTGGCCAACGAGCGCCTGGGTATCGCTGCCGCCGTGCTCTTTCCGCTCTCGGCGCTGGGCGACTCGCTGCTGTTGAATGCCCTGCTTTTTGCACTGATGCTTGCGGTGGGTATTTGGTACGTCTGGTCGTCGCGTACCCGTATATCCGATGTAGCCGTGACGCTCATGGGCCCCATCTACACCGGTTTTATGCTGTCGGCCATCGTGCTGCTGCGCGATGCCGTGCCCGGTTTTGCCGGCGCCCTGCTTTCGGTGGGTGTTTGCGCGTCTCTCTGGGTCTCCGATTCGTTTGCCTACATCGTGGGCAGCCGTATCGGCAAGCACAAGATGGTCCCCAAGATTTCTCCCAAAAAGAGCTGGGAGGGCTTTTTCGGCGGCATCTTGGGCTCGGTTCTCATCTGGCTAATTTTGTGGGCGACCCATTTCTATAAGCTGAGCTTGCCCTATGCGCTGCTGTGCGGCGTGGTCGTGTCCATCCTGGGCGTTATCGGCGACCTTATTGAGTCACGCATCAAGCGTGGCGTGGGCGTCAAGGATTCCGGCAACCTTATCCCGGGCCATGGCGGCATGCTCGACCGTAGCGACTCGCTTATCTTTGGCTGCATTACCGCGCAGCTGCTTTTGATGATCGGAGGCGTGCTGTAATGGCCTTTCAGACGACGTACGGCCCCGATGGGCGTCTTCGCGTTGCCATTCTGGGCTGTACGGGCTCTATCGGCACGCAGGCACTCGATGTATGCCGTCAGCATGCCGATCGACTGCAGGTGACGGCGTTGTCCGTTAACTCCAGCACTTCGGAGCTCGTTGCCGCCGCCCGTGAGTTTTCGGTTCCGGCCGTTGCCGTGGCCGACACCTCCCACGGCGCGGACGCTGTGCTGCAGGAGCTGCCCGAGGGCACCGAGCTCGGTGTTGGTGCGCAGGCGGTTTGTGAGCTCGCGCGTCGCGATGACGTCGACTGTGTGCTCGTCGCTATTGTGGGCGCCGCCGGGCTCGAAGCGAGCCATGCTGCCCTGACCTCGAACAAGCGTCTTGCACTTGCCAATAAGGAGTCGCTCGTCGTTGGCGGCGACCTGCTGATGCCACTGGCGCAGCCGGGTCAGCTCATTCCGGTCGACTCCGAGCACTCCGCCATCTATCAGTGCTATCTGGGTGAGAATCCACGCGAGGCCCACTGCATTTGGCTTACCTGTTCGGGCGGTCCGTTCTTTGGCCGTACGCGCGAGGATCTCGACCACGTGACCCGCAAGGACGCCTTGGCGCATCCTACGTGGGCCATGGGGGCAAAGATCACCATCGACTCCGCCACCCTTATGAACAAGGGCTTGGAGCGTATCGAGGCGATGCATCTGTTCGGTTGCGACCTCGACTTTATCAACGTGGTCGTGCAGCGTCAGTCCAAGATTCACTCTATGGTCGAGTTTGCCGACGGCTCCGTGATGGCGCATCTCGGTGCGTCCGACATGCGCATTCCCATCCAGTTTGCCTTTTCGTATCCCGAGCGCTGGGATACTCCGGCGCCGCGAATCGATTTCCGCGAGCTCGGGCAGCTTACGTTTGATGCTGCCGATATGGACACATTCCGCTGCCTGGCGCTGGCCGAGCGTGCCGGCAGAACGGGCGGCACCATGCCGTGCGTGCTGAATGCCGCCAACGAAGTTGCCGTCGATGCCTTCCTGCACGATGCCTGTACCTTTACCGATATCGACCGTATCGTCGAGTCGTGCATGGATGCACACGATACGCAGGCGGTCGCATCCTTTGAGCAGCTTCGCGATATCGATACGTGGGCTCGTGCCAAGGCCGCCGAGGTGCTCGCTGCAACCCGCTCTTAATCGTAAGGATTGCTTTTCGTTTTATGGATACTGTTCTGAGCGTTCTCTCCTCAGTCTTTTGGGGCCTTTTGATGCTATCCGTCCTCGTGTTTCTGCATGAGGGCGGCCACTTTTTGGCGGCCCGTGCGTGCGGCGTGCGCGTCACCGAGTTTTTCTTAGGCCTACCGTGCCGCTTTGACATTCATCGTACGTCGCGTCGCATCGGTACCAAGTTTGGCGTGACGCCGCTGCTGCTGGGTGGCTATGCCGCTATCTGCGGTATGGACCCGACCGATGTCTCGTGCGCCGACCGTGTGCTTGCGGCGATCTATCGTCATGGTCGCGTTTCGGTTGCAGACCTTTCCGTCGAGCTGGAACTGCCCGAGGAGGATGTTCTCGAGGCTTGCGCCTTGCTTTTGGGCTGGGGTTCCATTGCGCCTTGGTACGAGGAAGGGGAGAAGCCTTCACCCAGCTATTATCCGGTTAGGTACCAGACGCTGCCGCGCGATGCTGCAGGATATACCACCTTTGACGGCCGCAAGTTCGATCGAGAGCATGCGACTGCCGAGGGCGATGTGTGGGAGCTGCCGGTCACTGCTTCGGAGTTCTTCGAGCAGGAGCGTTCGCATACCTATCTGGGCCAGGGTTTTCTCAAGCGTGCCTTTATGCTGCTCGCGGGCATTCTCGTCAATATCCTGACGGGCTTTTTGCTGCTTATGAGCATCTACTCTATCGCCGGCGTATCGGTGCCGGTCGATAGCAATGTGATCGGTCAGGTTGAAGAAGGCTCTATAGCCGCCAAGGCGGGCATTGAGGCCGGCGACGCAATTCTTAGTGTCGATGGCGTGTCCTGCTCCAGCTGGATGGATGTGTATGATGCCATCGGCAAGGCTGCCGGTCAGGACGATATCGCCATTGAGTACCAGCGCGACGGCAAGAAACTTTCGACCTCGGTTGCGCTCAAGAAGGACGAGCGTTTGGGCGTTTACGCCTCTACGCAGGTGGTCCATTTGGACCCTATCACCTCGGCGCGCCTGTCGTTCTCCTATGTTCAGCAGACTGCTGAGGGCGTGATGCGCCTGCTGCAGCCGCAGCATACGATGGAGATACTCGATCAGTCCTCCTCGATTGTGGGTATCAGCGTCATGTCTTCTCAGGCGGCGGCAGCCGGTCCCGCGACGTTCTTGACGTTTGCCGCGCTCATCTCGTTTTCGCTGGGCTTTATGAACCTGCTGCCCATTCCGCCGCTCGACGGGGGAAAGTTGATTATCGAGATTATCCAAAAGGTTGCCGGTCGCGAGCTGCCGCTGAAGGTGCAGACAATCGTCAGCTATGTCGGCATCGCGCTCTTTGCGCTGCTGTTTGTCTACATGCTTCGTTCCGACGTCCTTCGATTTATTTTGTAGGGGAGTGTTTGGATTGTCTTTGTCCCATCCTTTGCCGCGTGAGCTGACACGCCCCGTGTTTGTCGGCGACGTGCAGATAGGCGGCGGCGCTCCGGTGGTGGTTCAGTCCATGACCTGCACCGATACCGCCGACGCCCAGGCAACGCTTGCACAAGTTCATGCACTCGCTCAGGCGGGTTGCGATGTTGTGCGCGTGAGTGTGCCCACCGAGGCTGCGCTCGAGGGCTTTCGTACGATTTGTGCGGAGTCTCCGGTGCCGATCGTTGCCGATATCCACTTTAACCATAAGCTCGCCATTGGCGCCGTTAAGGCCGGTGCCGCCAAGCTCCGCATCAATCCCGGCAACATCGGTGATTGGGCCAAGGTCGATGCTGTGATCGATGCCGCGGGCGCCGCTGGGTGCGCGATTCGCATTGGCGTGAACGCGGGCTCGCTTGAGCAGGATATCGCCGAGCGCGATGACCTTACGCAGCCCGAAAAGCTCGTGATGTCGAGTGAGCGTTTCGTCAAGCATTTTGAGGATCGCGGTTTTACCAACATCGTGCTTTCCGCCAAGGCCCATAGCGTGTCCACGACGCTCGACACCTATCGCGCCCTGTCGCGCGAAATCCCCCATGTTCCGCTTCATTTGGGCGTTACGGAGGCCGGAACCAAGCTCCAGGGCACCATTAAGAGCTCTGTGGGCCTGGGTATTCTGCTTTCCGAGGGCATTGGCGACACCATGCGCGTCTCGCTTACGGCCGATCCGGTCGAGGAACCGCCGGTCGCCTGGGGTATTCTGCAGTCGCTTGGCCTTCGCCGCCGTGGCCCCGAGATCGTCTCGTGCCCCACGTGCGCTCGCTGCCAGGTCAACCTCATTCCTATCGCCGAGGAGGTCACCGAGCGGCTTAAGAACTACTCCGCGCCGCTTTCGATCGCCGTTATGGGATGCGCGGTCAATGGCCCCGGCGAGGCTTCTGACGCCGACTTGGGCGTTGCCTGCGGACGAGGTCAGGGCCTGCTCTTTTCGCACGGCCAGATCATTGGTAAAGTAGCTGAGGACCAAATTGTCGACGCGCTTATGGCCGAGGTCGACAAGCTAATTGAGGAGAAATAAATGACTCGAGCAATGTATATGTCTAAGCTGTATGCTCCGACGCTCAAAGAGGATCCGGCCGATGCCGAGCTTGCGAGCCATCGCCTGCTGCTGCGTGCCGGCATGATTCGCAAGGAGGCCGCCGGTCTCTATTCCTATCTGCCGCTCGCGTGGCGCTCGATTCGCAAAATCGAGAACATCGTGCGCGACGAGATGGACGCTGCCGGTGCCCAGGAGCTCATGATGCCCATCATGGTCGATGCCGAGCTGTGGCGTGAGTCCGGCCGTATCGATGCCTATGGTAAGGAGCTCGTGCGCTTTGATGACCGCCACGGCCGCGAGTTCGTGCTCGGCCCCACGCACGAGGAGACCGTGACCGCCTTGGTGCGCAATGAACTGCGTTCCTACAAGCAGCTGCCGGTGAATCTCTATCACATCCAGGATAAGTTCCGCGACGAGTTCCGTCCCCGCTTTGGCCTGATGCGCGGTCGCGAGTTCATCATGAAGGACGCCTACAGCTTCTCTGCCACGCAGGAGAGCCTGCAGGAGGAGTATGACAAGATGAAGCAGGCCTACGCCAATATCTGCGAGCGCTGCTACATCAAGGCCCTGCCCGTCGTCGCCGATTCCGGCGAGATCGGCGGTGACACCTCCGTCGAGTATATGGCGCTGGCCGAGGCCGGCGAGGCTTCGCTGGTCTACTGCGACGATTGCGGCTTTGCTGCCGACGACGAGGCGGCAAGCACTAAGGTTGTCGTGACCGAGGGTCCCGGCGACGGTACGCTTACCAAGGTCGAGACTCCGGGCATGGGCACCATCGAGGCCGTTGCCAAGTTCTTTGGGTTCCCCGAGAACGGCACGCGCAAGTCCCTGGCTCTCATCGACGCCGAGGGCAAGCCGGTTGTGGCCATCGTTCCGGGCGATCATGAGCTCAACGACTGCAAGGCCGAGCACGTCTTTGGCAAGGGCTATCGCATGATGACCGATGAGGAGCTCCAGACCTACGGTCTGCACAAGGGCTTTATCGGACCGGTTAACCTGCCCGAGGGCATCCGTCTGGTCTGCGACGAGAGCCTGCGCGAGTCCAAGCAGTGGGCCTGCGGTGCCAACGAGGTCGATTATCACCTTACCGGTGCCTGCCCTGAGCGCGACTTTACCGTCGACGAGTGGGCCGACCTGGTTACCGTCGTTGCCGGCGATCCCTGCCCGCACTGCGGCAAGCCGCTCTCCGCTGCCCGCGGTATCGAGGTCTCTCAGGTATTCCAGCTGGGCACCAAGTACTCCGAGGCCATGGGTGCCACCTTTATGGACGAGGACGGCAAGGAGAAGCCGCTCATCATGGGCTGCTACGGCGTTGGCGTGTCTCGCTCGCTCGCTGCCGTTGTGGAGCAGCACAACGACGAGCACGGTATCGTCTGGCCGGTCTCCGTTGCCCCGTACGAGGTCGCGGTGATTCCGCTCGATCCCAAGAAGGAGGAGTGCGCTTCCGTCTGCGGGCAGATCGTCGAGGGTCTGTGCGCCGAGGATATCGAGGTTGTCGTCGATGACCGTGATGAGCGTCCCGGCTTTAAGTTTGTCGACAACGACCTTATGGGTTTCCCATATCAGGTGATTCTGGGCAAGCGCGGTCTTAAGAACGGTACCGTTGAGCTTAAGGACCGTGCTACGGGCGAGCGCGAGGATGTGGTAATCGATGAGGTTGTCGCCAAGGTCGCCGAGCTTGTGAAGGCAGCACGCCGTTAATCGAGCCCGCTGCGTTGAGTGCGCTTACGAAGCGGCCCTGCGTCTCTCGAGGGAGAGGCGCAGGGCCGCTTTTGCGTCTAAGAATCTTTTATAGCTAAAAGAAAAACCCCACAGCCCATTCGAGCTGCGGGGTTTCCCTTTGTGCCTCCGATGCGAAATGAATCGCTCAGATATTACTGATAATCGACGACGTCGATCCAGTCCTTAAGGAACTCATCGTTCACGTTGCGCTTACGAGCGAGCTCGGAAGCGGCAACGATGCTCGTCCACTGACGCACGACCTGCATGGGCATGTCAGCGCGGTCGCAGTAGAGCTCCAGGTAGGCCTCGGCCTGGTCCTTGCTGTTGAGGGCAAAGAGCAGGTAGGTGGTGGCAACGTCAGCAGCAGGGGAGCCCTGGGTGGCGTGTGCCCAGTCGCACACATAGAGCTGGCCATCGTCGCCGACGATGACGTTGGAGGGGTTGAAGTCGCCGTGGCAAACCTTGAACTCCTTGGTCATGCCGTCCAGACGCTCCTGAAGGTTGTAGCGCGTGGTGGCATTGAGCTGATCGAGGCTGTCGATCATGCGGGCGAACTTGTCGCGCTGACGGTTGAGCAGCGGGGAGGTGTAGCCGTGGATCTCGATCTGGAGGTCGACGAACATCTCGAGGTACTCACCAAAGCGCTGGGGCTCGGCAGCCATCTTCTCGGCAAGGGTGGTGCCCGGAACCTTCTCGGTCACGAGCGCCCAGCCGTTGGCGTTCTCGAGCTGAGAAACCTCGAGAGCCTTGGGGCTGCGGATGCCGCACTCATTGATGCGGGCAAGATTCAAAGCCTCGTTGAACACGTCGGAGACGGGCTTGGTCTCGTTAAAGACCTTGACGATCTTGTCGCCAAGGTCGTAAACGACCTTGTTGCCGCGACGGACGAGCTCGGTCTTGGAATCGGGGAGCAGCATGATTGCATCCTTTCAACGATGCGATAGAAGCAACGGCGGGGGCGTGCGTTCACTCGTGCACCCCCGCCGCAAATAACCGTGCTAAAAACTAGCAGACGGCGTAGTCCTGGGGCTCGCGGCCGTAGTAGGCGTCCAGGTAGAGCTCCTTGATCTCGCTCATGAGCGGGTAGCGCGGGTTAGCGCCGGTGCACTGGTCGTTGAATGCCTGCTCGGTCATCTCATCGAGGGTGTCGAGGAAGTACTGCTCGTCAACACCGTAGTCGGCGATGGTCTTCTTGACGCCGATGAAGTCCTTGAGCTCCTCGAGCTTCGTGATGAAGTTCTCGAAGACCTCCTTGTCGTCCTTGCCCTCGATGCCGCAGTACTTGGCCATCTCGGCGTAGTTGTGCAGCGCGTTGGGGTAAGGATACTGGGAGAAGGTACCCATCTTGACGGGAGCCTCGGCGGCGTTGTAGCGCATAACGCGGGTCAGGATGACGGCGTTTGCGAGGCCGTGGGGCAGGTGATGGAAAGCGCCGAGCTTGTGGGCCATGGAGTGGTTGAGGCCCAGGAAGGCGTTGGCGAAGGCCATACCGGCCATGCAGGAGGCGTTGTGCATCTCCTCGCGGGCATGCGGGTCCTTGGCACCGTTCGTGAAGCTGGAGGGCAGGTTCTCGAAGACGAGCTTAGCAGCGCGCTCGGAGAGGCCCTTAGTGTAGTCGGAAGCCATGATGGAGACGTAGGACTCGATGGCGTGGGTCATGACATCGATGCCGGAGGCAGCGGTCAGGCCGCGCGGGGCGGTCATGCAGTTGTCGGCGTCGACGATAGCCATGTTGGGGAGCAGCGCGTAGTCGGCGAGCGGCCACTTGATGCCGGTCTCCTTGTCGGTGATGATGGCGAACGGCGTGCACTCGGAGCCGGTACCCGAAGAGGTCGGGACGGCGACGAAGTAGGCCTTCTTGCCCATCTCGGGGAAGGTGAAGATACGCTTGCGGATGTCCATGAAGTCCATGGCCATGTCCTCAAACTTGCACTCGGGGTGCTCGTACATCATCCACATGATCTTGCCGGCGTCCATAGCGGAGCCACCGCCGACGGCGATGATGACGTCCGGCTCAAAGAGGGCCATCTGCTTGGCGCCGCGACGTGCGCACTGCAGCGACGGATCGGGCTCGACGTCATAGAAGCAGTCGTGGGCGATGCCCATCTCGTCGAGCTTGGCCTCGATGGCGCGGGTGTTGCCATTCTTGAAGAGGAACTGGTCGGTGACGATGAAGGCGCGCTTCTTGCCCATGACGGTACCGAGCTCGTCGAGGGCGACGGGCGTGGAACCCTTCTTGAAGTAGACCTTCTCGGGAGCGCGGAACCACAGCATGTTCTCACGGCGCTCGGCCACAGTCTTAACGTTGATCAAGTGCTTCACCCCAACGTTCTCGGAGACGGAGTTGCCGCCCCAGGAGCCGCAGCCCAGGGTCAGAGACGGCTTCATGCCAAAGTTGTACAGGTCGCCGATGCCACCGTGCGAGGACGGGGTGTTGATGACGATGCGGCAGGCCTTCATGACGTGCTCGAACAGGCTGATCTTTTCGGCCTGGGCGGGGTGCACGTACAGAGAGGCGGTGTGGCCCGGGCCACCGGCGAGCACCAGGTGCTCGGCCTTGTCGACGGCCTCCTGGAAGTCCTTGGCGTGGTACATCGCCAGGACCGGGGAGAGCTTCTCGTGGGAGAACTCCTCCTTGGCGGGGTCGGTGGAGGTGACCTCGGCGATCAGGATCTTGGTCTTGGCGGGAACCTCGATGCCGGCGAGCTCGGCGATCTTGGCGGCAGCCATGCCGGGGATGCGGTGATCGAGGGCGCCGTTCTTGAACATGGCGGCACGCAGGGCCTCCATCTCGGCACCCTGCTTGACGAAGTAGCAGCCGCGCTTCTGGAACTCGGCCTTGACCTGGTCATAGATGGTGTCGATGACGGTCACGGACTGCTCGGAAGCGCAGATCATGCCGTTGTCGAAGGTCTTGGAGTGGATGATGGAGTTGACGGCGAGCAGCACGTCGGCGGTGTCGTCGATGACGACCGGGGTGTTACCGGCGCCAACGCCCAGGGCGGGCTTGCCCGAGGAGTAGGCGGCCTTGACCATGCCCGGGCCACCGGTGGCGAGGATGATGTCGACGTCGCGCATGACCATGTTGGTCAGCTCGATGGAGGGGACATCGACCCAGCCGATGATGCCCTCGGGGGCGCCGGCCTTGACGGCGGCGTCAAGCACGAGCTTGGCGGCGGCGATGGTGCACTTGGCGGCAGCCGGGTGCGGGGAGATGATGATGGCGTTGCGGGTCTTCAGGCTGATCAGCGTCTTGAAGATCGCGGTGGAGGTGGGGTTGGTCGTCGGGATGACGGCGCCCACGATGCCGATGGGCTCGGCGATCTTGGTGATGCCGTAAGCCTCGTCGCGCTCCAGAACACCACAGGTCTTGGTGTTCTTGTAAGCGTTGTAGATGTACTCTGCGGCGTAGTGGTTCTTGATGACCTTGTCCTCAAGAACGCCGCGGCCGGTCTCCTCGATGGCCATCTTCGCCAACGGGATACGAGCCTTGTTGGCGGCCATGGCGGCCTCATAGAAGATCTTGTCGACCTGCTCCTGCGTGTACGTAGCAAAAAGCGCCTGGGCCTCTCGCATCTGAGCGAGCTTAGCCTCAAGCGCCTCTACGTTGTCCACAATTGCGGGAGTAGTGTTTTCCGGTGACTTTTTCACCATTTGTGTCTCCTTGCGATCGGAGATTTACCCTACGCCTTGCATGATAGCAAGAAATTATTCGGCGAACGGTCAGATTCCTGTAAAAGGCACACTAAAACGCTTCAATATACTGAAGCGTTTTAACTAAACTATCCTATAGCATCGCCCCGCTCATTGGGGACAGGCTTACATGAGTGCTTTCACTCATTTGGGACAGACATCGATTTGTCATTTTGCCGTTCTGGGCCTGTTGTTGCCACTCATTGGATATAAATAGGTTACAGGCTCAGCATTTTGCGTTTCTTCTCTCCTTTTAGGTGTTGCCTGTACAGCTTTGAAAGGAGAGATTATGCCCCGATGCGCCCGTGCCGTTTCGATCACCGGCTATTACCACGTCTTTGACCGCGGCAACTCCAAACAGATTATTTTTGAAGATGACTCCGACCGTTATCGTTTCTTATCGGATATCTCGGACAGGTTTGCGCGCCATGACGTGGCGGTGTTGGCTTGGTGCCTTATGGACAACCACTTCCATTTGATGGTTGATGACCCATTTGACAACCTTTCAAAGGCAATGCAGTGCGCGCTGACGGCATATGCTAAGTATTTCAATGGGAAAACGGGGAGAACGGGACATCTGTTTGACAATCGCTATTCGCGGGTCGCAGTTGAGTCGGACACGCAGGCAGTGCAGCTGCTCGACTATATTCATCTCAATCCCGTGAAGGGTGCGCTTGACTCGCTCGAGGCGTACCGCTGGTCAAGCTATAAGGCATATCAGCTGGGCTATGATCCCTTTGACATTTGTGATGCGGCCCCTATGCTCGATGTTGTCGGAGGCTCCCGTCGCTATTGCGAGCATCTCAAGAAAGTTGGCGGGCGCATCTGGTCAGTGGAGGTTCTTCCGCGCCGGCGGATCCCCGATGAGGAGGCTCTTTCCGTTGCGCGCGAAGTCCTGCCGAGCATAGATCCTGCGTTACTCAAGGCCCTGCCACGCCCCGAGCGCGATGCCTGCCTGCTGAGGCTCAGGCGGGCACATCTCACGGTCAAGCAAATTGCCCGTATCACCGGTATCGGCGCCACAAGCGTGACCAAGGCTACTGCATGCTGGAAGGATGCAGCGTGAGATAGGGGCCGGAGCCGATCGGGACGCCGCATGCGTGCGTCATGTCTGTCCCCAATGCGTGAAAACACCCATCTAAGTCTGTCCCCAATGAGTGGGAAAGCACCCATCTAAGTCTGTCCCTAATGCGTGAAAACACTCATGTAAGTCTGTCCCGAATGAGCGCAAAAAGGCGCCCTCCGTAGGGGAGAGCGCCTTTGGTAAGTTCTATGTGAACGCGAGGTCTTTGACCCGGAGAGTCCGAGGTACTTGTTGGTAAGACCTTATTTAGGAGCGCGCAACCTTGCCGGACTTGAGGCAGGTGGAGCAAACGTTCATCTTGCGACGGTGACCATCGACGACGACGTAGACGCGCTGGATGTTGGGGCGGAACTTACGGTTGGTGACGCGGTGAGAGTGGCTGATGGAGCGACCGGCAACGGGGTGCTTACCGCAAACTTCGCAAACTTTGGACATAACTGACCCTCCTTGGGCGACAAACGAACATGTCGCGTTAACAAACAAGCCTGAACTATAGCACAGAAGCAGCTCCCTGTGTGTAATCTACACAGAGATATTTCTCTTTTGGCGATAGTGCCCACGCCACGGCCCTGGACGTAGATCCGATTTGCGTGCAGCAGAGGGGATTATGCCAGCTCGTGTGTGCGTTTTCAAGCTCGTCCCACAAATATATATAGGTTTATTGGGCATTGGGCTCCGTTTACGGAATGCTCTGTATTTATGCTCGCAATTCAGCTTGAGGTTGGCTACACTATCCCTTGACCATTAAAGGGGTACGAGATACCCACATGGAATTACATAGCTGCCAAAGAGCAGCCCTTCCTGTGGGTGTCTGGTTCCGCTTTGAGCGGTCGGGCATCTATTTTTTTGACTGTGTCAGCAGTCAAGACATGTGAGGAAGGAGATCGATGGGCACGACTTCCCCCAAGGCGGTCATTATGGACGAGACCGCCGTCAATCGAGCGATGACCCGCATCGCGCACGAGATTCTCGAGCACAACGAGGGCTGTGAAGACCTCGCTCTGGTCGGCATCGTCACGCGCGGCGACCTTCTGGCAAAGAAGCTCGCCGAGGAGATCAAGGAGATCGAGGGCGTCGACGTTCCGCTCGGCAGCCTCGACATCAGCTTCTACCGCGATGACTACGCTACCAATTTCGCTCCCGCGATCCACGCCACCAACATTCCCTTTAGCGTCGACGGCAAGCGCGTCGTGCTGGTGGACGACATCCTGTATACGGGCCGTACCATTCGCGCCGCTCTCGACGCCGTCATGGACTTGGGCCGTCCGAGCCGTATTGAGCTGGCAGTCCTCGTTGACCGCGGCCACCGCGAGCTCCCCATCTCGCCGGACTTTGTCGGCAAGAACGTTCCCTCGTCGCATGAGGAGAACGTGCACCTATATATGAAGGAAGTCGACGGCCACACCGCCGTCGAGATTAACGACGTCGCGCCGGGTTCCCACGTGGGCTCCGCGCCGCTGGGAGGTGAGTAGTACCGTGGCGTTCAACCATAAGCACCTGATCGACATTACCGAGTACTCCGAAGAGGACATTAAGCTCATCCTCGAGACCGCCAAGGCGTTCTCCGAGGTCAACGAGCGTGCGATCAAGAAGGTCCCCACGCTCAAGGGCAAGACCATCGTCAACATGTTCAACGAGCCCTCGACGCGCACCCGCAGCTCCTTCGAGCTCGCCGAGAAGCGTCTTTCGGCCGACAGTCTTAACTTTGGCGGCTCCTCGACCTCCACGGTCAAGGGTGAGAGCCTCGTCGACACCGTCGAGACCCTCAACGCCTATAAGATCGACTGCATCGTCGTTCGCGATAAGCACGCCGGTGCTCCCTACATCGTCACGCAGAACTCGCCCGCAAGCGTCATCTGCGCCGGTGACGGCAAGCACAACCATCCCACGCAGGCCTTGCTCGACCTGTACACCATCTGGGAGCACAAGGGTGACTTCCACGGTCTGAAGGTCGCCGTCGTCGGCGATATCGCCCACTCCCGCGTGTGCGGCTCGCTGATCCCCGCCCTTAAGATCATGGGCTGCGAGACCTACGCCGTCGCCCCCGGCACGCTGCTGCCGCCGGCGCCCGAGGTCCTGGGCTGCGACCACGTGACGAGCGACCTCGATTCCGTCCTGCCCGAGCTGGACGTCGTCTACATGCTGCGCGTGCAGCAGGAGCGCCTCGAGGGTGCCCCGTTCCCGACCATTCGCGAGTACCACAAGCTCTTCGGCCTGACCAAGGACCGCGAGAAGCTCATGAAGCCCGATGCGATCATCTGCCACCCGGGCCCCATCAACCGCGGCGTTGAGTTCGACTCCTATATGGCCGACCACCCGCAACGCTCCGTCATCCTGGAGCAGGTCTACGCCGGTATCTGCGTGCGTATGGCTATCCTGTATCTGCTGCTTGGAGGTGCCGATAATGGCCTTGCTTCTTAAGAATGCCCACGTCGTCGACCCGTCCGTCGAGCTTGACGGTGTCGTTGACGTCCTGATTGACGGCGACAAGATCGCCGAGGTCGGCGAGAATCTCGCCGTCGAGGGAGCCGAGGTCCGCGACCTTTCCGGCAAGTACCTCGTCCCTGGCCTGGTGGATATGCACGTTCACCTTCGCGAGCCCGGCTATGAGGTCAAAGAGGACATCGAGAGCGGTACCCGCGCAGCTGCCAAGGGCGGCTTCACCGGCGTGTGCGCCATGCCCAACACCGATCCCGTCACCGATAACGGCACCGTCGTGGAGTTCGTCAAGTCCCGCGCTGCCGAGGTCGGTCACTGCCGCGTCTATCCGTCGGGCGCCATGACCCGCGGCCTTAAGGGCGAGGCTATGTCCGAGATGGGCGATATGGTCGCCCACGGCGCCGTCGCCTTTACCGACGACGGTCGCGGCGTACAGGGCGCGGGCATGCTCCGTCGCTGCATGGACTACGGCAAGATGTTCGGCAAGGTCTTTATGAGCCACTGCCAGGACGAGGACCTGGTCGGCCACGGCCAGATCAACGAGGGCAAGGTTTCGACCCGTCTGGCCCTCGAGGGCTGGCCGGCTGCCGGCGAGGAGCTCCAGATCGCTCGCGACATCGAGATCGCTAAGCTGACCGGTGCCAAGCTGCACATCCAGCACATCTCCACCGCCCATGGCCTGGAAATCGTGCGCGCCGGTAAGGCCGCTGGCGTTCGGGTTACCTGCGAGGCTACCCCGCACCACATGTTCCTGACCGAGAACGACCTGGACGAGACCTACAACACCTCGCTCAAGGTCAATCCGCCGCTGCGCACCGACGAGGACGCCGAGGCCATCCGTCAGGGTGTCATCGACGGTACCGTCGACGTTATCGTCACCGATCACGCTCCGCACACTCCGTGGGAGAAGGCCCGCGAGTTCGAGCTCGCACCCTTTGGCATGATTGGCCTCGAGACCTCGCTGTCGCTCGTGCTCACCGAGCTGGTCAACACGGGCAAGATGAGCGTGGGCCGCATGGTCGAGCTCATGGCCATCAAGCCGCGTGAGATCCTAGGCCTCGACCAGGTTCAGGTCAAGGCGGGCTCCGTTGCCGATCTGACCGTGTTCGACGCGTCCGCCACCTGGACGGTCGGCGAGGACGGTTACGAGTCGCGCGCCGAGAACTCCGGTTTCGCCGGCCGCACGCTCACCGGTCGTGCCACCGATGTGTTTGTCGGCGGCAAGCAGACGCTCGCCGACGGCTGCATCTGCTAGCATTGCCTTATCGCTTATGTGCGCGGCGCCCTTGCGGTGCCGCGCTTTCTGTTCGTTTTGACCATGCAACCGCATGGGGGATTGGAGCGTCTATGCCCACACCTTCCACTGCACGCATGCACGACTTCGAGGTCGTCTCGAACCAGGAGATCGCCGACGGCATCTTCTCGCTCGTCATCTCGGCCCCCAAGCTTGCAAGTGCGCTCAAGCCCGGTCAGTTTGTGAACATTGCCGTGCCCGGTGATGCGTCCTCGCTGCTTCGCGTGCCCCTGAGCTTCTATCGCGCCGACGCCCAGGCCGGCACCGTCGAGCTGTGGTACGCCGTCGTGGGCGACGACACCCGTCGTCTGTCGCAGATGGGCCCCGGCTCCACCTCTAATCTGCTGGGTCCTGGCGGCCGCGGCTGGTTCGTGCCCGAGGGCACCAGGAAGGCGCTGCTCGTGGCGGGCGGCATCGGCGTTCCGCCCGTGCTGTGCCTTGCCGGTAAGCTTGCCGAGCAGGGTGTGGCTGTCGACGTGTGCCTGGGCTTTGGTACCGCGTCCAAGGCCGTGGGCATCGATGAGTTCCGCGCTTTGTGCGACACGGTCAACGTTTGCACTGACAACGGTTCGCTTGGCACGCACGGTTTTTGCACCGATCCTGCCGCCGAGCTGCTCGGCGAGGGCGGCTACGACTACGTGGCCAGCTGCGGCCCCGCTGTCATGATGAAGAAAGTCGCCGCCGCCGCCGCCGAGGCCGGTGCGTACTGCGAGGTGTCGCTTGAGCGCATGATGAGCTGTGGCTTTGGCGCCTGCAACACCTGCAATGTCGAGACGGTCGACGGTATGAAGGGCGCTTGCATGTGCGGCCCCGTGTTCGATGCTTCCAAGGTGGTGGTCTTCTAGTGGGTACCGTGAACATGGCCGTCGATTTCGGCGGCGTCAAGATGCAGAACCCCATCAACACCGCAGCCGGTACCTTTGGCTACGGTTGGCAGTTCCAGAACTTCTTTGATGTTTCCCAGCTGGGCGCCATCACCACCAAGGGTTGCGCTGCCGAGCCCTGGCCCGGCAACCCCGCGCCCCGCATGGCCGAGATTCCCGGCGGCATGATCAACTCCGTGGGCCTTCAGAACCCCGGCGTGGCCGCTTTTGCCCGCGAGTCCGGTCCGTGGCTCGAACAGCTGTCCAAGGACGGCTGTCAGGTCATCTGTCAGGTTGCCGGCCACTCCGTCGAGGAGTTTGTCCGCGCGCTCGAGATGTATGTCGAGCTGTGCCCCTGGGCTGCCGGCTACGAGATCAACGTGAGCTGCCCTAATATCGCCGCCGGCGGTGCCGCCATGGGCTCCACGCCCGAGGGCGCCTCTTCCGTTATGGCTGCCTGCCGCAAGGTGACCGATAAGCCGCTGTTCGTGAAGATGGCGCCGGTCAACGTCGCCGAGATCGCCAAGGCCCTCGAGGCTGCCGGCGCCGACGGCCTTTCGGTCATCAACTCCATTCAGGGCATGGCCATCGACGTTCATACACGCAAGTCCCGCGTGGCCAAGCCCAAGGGCGGTCTTTCGGGCCCGCTGTGCCACCACATCGCCGTGCGCATGGTCTGGGAGGTTGCCCAGGCCGTCGATATCCCCATCAACGGTGTCGGCGGCGTCATGACCGGTGAAGATGCGGCCGAGTTTATCCTGGCTGGCGCTACCTGCGTGTCGGTCGGCATGGCCAACTTCGTCGATCCGTGCGCTTCGCTCAAGATCGCGCACGAGCTCGAGGCCTGGGCCGAGTCCCAGGGCGTGAAGGACATCAACGAACTGGTAGGTGCTTTCGAATGCTAGAGACCGATGCCCGCGACCGCGTAATCGTCGCTCTCGACTGCGACCGCGAGCGTGCGCTCGAGCTCGCCCACGAGCTTTCGGGCCATGCTGCCTGGCTCAAGGTTGGTATGACGCTCTATTACGCCGAGGGTCCCCAGATCGTCAAGACGTTCAAGGACCTGCGCTTTAAGGTCTTCCTTGACCTTAAGTTCCATGATATTCCGCATCAGGTTCGCGGTGCCGCCCGTTCGGCCTCGCTTGCCGGTGCCGACCTGCTCTCGGTTCACGGCTTGGGTTCGGGCGCCATGCTCGCTGCCTGCCGCGAGGGTGCCGAGGAGGCGCGCGAGGACCGCGCCAAGCTCGTCGCCATCACCGTGCTCACGAGCATGAATCAGGATGCCTTGAGCGAGATCGGCGTCGAGTCGCCCGTGGCCGAGGAGGCCGCCCGTCTGGCGAAGCTTGCACAGGCCAACGGCATCGACGGCATCGTGTGCTCGCCGATGGAGGCCCATGACATGCGCGAGTTGCTCGGCCCCGACGCGCTGATCGTGACTCCGGGCGTGCGTCCGGTGGGTGCCGCCCTGGGCGACCAATCCCGTGTGGCGACGCCCTCCCAGGCTATCGAGCGCGGCGCGAGCCATATCGTGGTGGGCCGACCCATCACCGGTGCCGACGACCCAGTTGCCGCCTTTGACGCCATCGTTGCCGAGCTGGTCGAAAACGTCGCCTAAAAGATTCCCTCAAGTCACCACTTTTGGGTCTCATTAGCACAAATTAGCCCCTGTGCCTGCGAAAACTTTCCCATCCTTTGTGTGGAATCGCAGGTCAGGGGCTTAACTTTGACCTCCGTATATTGCACTTTTCGCAGGTATCGTCTAACCTATGGTGCCGTCGATTGGGCATTTAGTGCGTTTGACGTGCTAAAATGCCAATTATTGCATCAGATATAACCCAACTATTTGGAGGTTCGAATGGCACTCCCTCAGCTTACCGACGAGCAGCGCAAGCAGGCTCTTGAGAAGGCTGCCGCCGCACGTCACGCCCGCGCTGAGCTTCGCGAGCAGATCAAGAAGGGCGAGAAGTCCCTCGAGTCCGTGCTCAACTCCGATGACCCCATCGCTTCCCGCATGAAGGTTTCCACCCTCATCGAGTCTCTCCCCGGTTATGGCAAGGCCAAGGCCGCCAAGATCATGGAGGAGCTCGGCATCTCCGCTACCCGTCGCGTCCAGGGCCTCGGTGTCCGTCAGCGCGAGCAGCTCCTCGAGCAGCTGACCAAATAAGTGAGCGCTCAGGATTCAAAGCTCTTTGTGATTTCTGGACCGTCAGGTGCAGGCAAGGGCACGCTCGTCACTCGTGTGCGCGAGCGTCGCTCGAACCTGGGCCTGACGGTTTCGGCTACCACGCGAGCACCACGCAAAGGTGAGGTCGACGGCGTCAACTACTTTTTCCTGACGCGCGAGGAGTTCGACCGCCGCGTGGCAAACGGTGAGTTTGTTGAGTGGGCCGAGGTCCACGGCAACTGCTACGGCACGTTGGTGAGCGAGGTCACGTCCAAGCTTGCCTCTGGGTCGTCTCTGATCTTGGAGATCGATGTCCAGGGAGCCCTGCAGGTCAAGGAGCGTTTCCCCGAGGCCGTGTTGATCTTTATCAAGCCGCCTTCGCTTGAGGTGCTCCGCGAGCGTCTGGTCGGTCGCGGTACCGAGACGCCCGAGACGATCGAGCTGCGTATGGCAAACGCCGCCGATGAACTTGCCCTTGCCGACCGCTACGACGACGTCGTGGTGAATGACGATCTCGACCGCGCGACCGATGAGCTCGTTCGCGTTCTCGATATGCATGAAAGGATCTGAGGTCCGTGTCCGTTGTAAAGCCTTGCATTGACGATCTTCTGGAGAAGACCGATCACAACCGCTTCCTGCTCGCCTCGCTTGCCTCCAAGCGCGCCTGCGACATTAACAGCATGCTGCGTGGTCAGCACAACCGCGTGCTCGCCGTCCAGGATGTCGACGACATCACCATTGCACTCTCCGGTGCCGATACCATCTCGATGGCTATGGACGAGATTGTCGACGGCGATATCTCCTACGACGAGGCCCGTTACGAGAAGGCGCTCGGCCACAAGGTCGCTGAAGCCTAAATGGCAGCTCGCGTCTGCCTGGTCCACTATCACGAGGTTGGACTGAAGGGCAAGAACCGCGCACATTTTGAGCATATCCTCATGGATAACATCAAGGCGGCCTTGGCCGCCTTTTCCGTGAATGCTGTGTCTCGAATTTCCGGTTATATCCTCGTGACCTTTAACGAGCATCAGGCCGACGAGGCGGCGCGCGTCATTCGCACCGTCCCCGGCGTTGCCCGCGTGTCCCTGGCATATCACACGAACCGCGACCCGCAGGAATACTGCGCCGCCGCCGTGAAGGCGCTGCGCGAATTTGGTCCCTTCGAGTCGTTTAAGGTGCATGCCAAGCGCTCTAACACCGACTACGAGCTCACCTCGATTGATATCAATCGACAGGTTGGCGAGGTGCTGTGCGAGGCGTTTCCCGACAAAAAGGTCCAGATGCACGACCCCGACGCGATGGTGCACGTGCTGGTGGTCCAGGGTAGCGTCTACGTGTATGCGCGCTCCGAGCGCGGCGTGGGTGGCTTGCCGGTGGGATCTGCCGGCAAGGTCGTGACGCTTCTGTCGTCGGGCATCGATTCTCCGGTGGCGACCTGGATGCTCGCGCGTCGCGGCGCGGTGTGCGTGCCGGTACATTTCTCCGGTCGTCCGCAGACGCCTGATACGAGCGAGTATCTGGTGCAGGACATCATCCGTGCGCTTGAGCCGGGTGTTCAGATCGGCCGCCTGTACGTGGTGCCGTTTGGCGATTGTCAGCGTGAGATCTCGGTGACCTGCCCCAGCAACCTGCGCGTGATCATGTATCGTCGCATCATGTATTCGGTTGCCGAGCGCATTGCGCATATCGAGGGCGCCAAGGCTATCGTGACTGGTGAATCGCTCGGTCAGGTTGCCTCCCAGACGCTCGAGAACATCATGGCCGTCAATGAGGCCGTGAAGATCCCCGTGTTCCGTCCGCTGATCGGTTCGGACAAGCAAGAGATCATCGCACGCGCTGAGGAGATCGGTACGTTCGATATCTCGACTGAGGCCGCTCCCGACTGCTGCACGCTGTTTATGCCGCGCCGTCCCGAGACGCACGCTAAACTTGATGCCGTGCATGAGGCCTGGGAGCTGTTCGATCACGAGGAGATGATTGAGCGTTTGCTCAAACAGACCGAGTACATCGACTTTGAGAGCAACACGTATAAGGGCCCTAAGACCTTAAAACGCAAGCATTCCGAGCTCGCTCAACGTGAGATTTACCAAGATCACGAATAATGTTGTGTATAGACCGGAGGTGATTTTGCATCGTCGGTCTTTTTCTATCTGGGTATTTGATGACATACGGTTCGTTTGTCGACGTATGCATGAATAAATGGACATTTTCTCGCAAGGTTTTGGTCAGCTTTTGGTTTGACCGTGAAAACTGGTGCGGGCGTGCGGAGTCTGCGGCGCTCGTTTCCTGACACGATGGTGTTGGGAGGTGTTTGCTATGGCGCAGCGCGAGCGACACGAACGGGTTAAACGGATGGATCGCTGGGCAGAAAAACTGCTCGGCCATAAGGCGGTGGTCGTGGCGATTCTGGTTGTCATTGCCGCCGCGAGCGGCTTGGCGATGGCAAGTTTTGGTGGCCACTCCAGCAACGTTTCGTTTGAGCGTAGTGATGATGCGGGCGCCTCGGATGTACACGGGGCCGGGGATGCGTCACCTGACGATGTCGATGACTCGTCTGCCAAGAGCTCTTCTGCTGCCGAGGTGTACGTCGATGTTGATGGCGCCGTTGTGAGGCCAGGCGTATACCGGCTCAAAGACGGAGCGCGGGTATCCCAAGCGATCGATGCCGCCGGAGGGCTTACGGCCGAGGCGGATGTGACAGGGCTTAATCGTGCGTCCAAGATCACAGATGGTCAAAAGATCTATGTTCCGACGGTGGGGGAGCAACAAGCGGCTGCGACGGTCGGCGGGGCCGAAAGCGGTGCTGCCACGACTCCTGGTGCGGGGTCTTCGTCGGAGCTCGTGAACATCAATACGGCAAGCGCGGCGGAGCTGCAGACGCTTTCGGGCATCGGGCCTTCTATGGCCCAATCGATTATCGACGAGCGGACGCAAAACGGGGCCTTTGCCTCGGTTGATGACCTTATGCGCGTATCGGGGATCGGTGAGAAGAAACTCGCCAAAATCAAAGATTGCATCTGCGTATGAGCGCGACCGAGCGCGAGCATGCGATGCCACCGCGCCCATTGATGCCGTGGACCATAGCCCTTTGTGCCGGCTTGTGTGCGAGCTGTGGTCTGGTGCTTAACGTGGCAGCCGATGTGCTGCTGGGAGAGCGGACAGCGCCCGTCACATTGCTTATGGCCATTCCCGTTGCGACTGCGGCGTGCATCGTATTGGCTCGGTCCTGTATGCGCCTTGTGCGGTGGAAGCGATGGCTGTATGCCGCGGCTCTCGGCCTCGTGGCGGGAGCTGCCGTGTCCACGGGCTGGGCGATAGGGGCGCTGCACGCATCGAGGGCACTGGATAATCAGGCTGCGAGCAATCTCGATTTTTATATACAGGGCGATCCGTCCATCAATGACGGTGTGTACTCCTATACCTGTGATGCGTATGCGGGCGAAAAGCGTTTGGGTCAGGTACGGCTGTCGTGTGATCGTGAGCTCGACGCCGGTTCGCATGTGCGTGTCATCGGTCGAATTTCGCGCTTTGAGAATGATGCGTATGGGCGCTCACGTTTGCTTCGGGGCGAGCTTCGAAAGGTTAAAGTCGTCCGGTTGGTATCGATCGACGAGGGCTCTCTAGGGCCGTTGCTTCGGCTTCGAAACGAGCTCCTTGCCGTTATCGCGCCCGCGACCGATCCAGCGCGCTCACTCATTGCCGGCGTTGTCTGCGGACGCTCGGCCGAGCTGCGTGTCCAGCCGGCGGGCGAATGGTTTTCGGTAACGGGCACCGCACATCTTATCGCCGTTTCGGGCAGCCATCTTGCCATCGTGGGGTTTGTGATTGAGAGCGCCCTGCAAAAGACGCGTCTTTCTCGTGGGCTTCAGCGGGGGCTGTTGGTACTGGGCCTCGCTGCCTATGCCGTTTTTACTGGCGCTTCGCCCTCGGCCGTGCGCGCGTGCTCTATGGTGGCGGCGTCGCTTGTCGCCAACGGCGCCGGGCGTCGTCGGCATGGCCTCTCGGCTCTATTTTTGACCATGGCAATCTTTGTGTTGCTCCGGCCGACAGTACTGTTCGAGATGGGTTTTCAGCTATCGTGCGCCAGTGTCTTCGCTATCCTTTGTTTTTGCCCCTACGCTACCTACGCCTTGGGCGAGCTGAGTGTGCCACCGGGCCTCGCCAGTATTTTGTCTGTCACGCTGTGCTCACAGCTGGCGACACTTCCCGTAACCATTCCCGCATTTGGGACGTTTTCACTCATTGCCCCGCTTGCAAATGCTGTGATCGGTCCGGTGGTAAGCGTGCTGCTCGCTGTATCGGTTGTGTTGGTGCCCTGCTCGCTTGTGCCGCTGCTGCGTCACGGGGCGCTCGTGGTGCCCATGATTGTCGCACGCTGCGCCCTGTTCTTTGAGCAGCTCTTTGCTGCCGTTCCGGGCGCATCCGTAAGCGTGCCGCCCGATACGCCCTTGGTATACGTGGTGCCGTTTGCGCTGGCGGTCCTCTTGGTCTGGTGGCCACGTCCCCGCGCGCGGCCCATGGCAGTGGGGCTGCTGTGTTTGATGCTTGCGGCGGCTGTTCCGTATGTCTATTGGGATCGATGCGCGCCGCCTTCGGTGACGGTCCTCGATGTCGGCCAAGCCGATGCGATTCTGGTTCGTCAAGGCAGCGCTGTGGCGCTCGTCGACTGTGGGCTCGATGAGCGCGTGGTATCGGCGTTGGTTCGCAATAACGTCCACCATATCGACGCCGTCTTCGTGACGCATTGGGACGAAGACCATTGGGGTGGTCTTCCCGACGTACTCGATCAGTTTTCGGTTGGAACCATTGCGGTCGCGGCCGATGCGCTGGACGGCGCGCCTGTTGAGGTCCTGAATCGCCCCGGCGTAACGTATCGGCAGGTAGCCCGCGGAGACACGGTCGATATCGGCACATTTCGGGCTCGTGTGATGTGGCCGTTTGACACGGTGGATGGCGAGGGCAATGAGGACTCGCTTGTCTTGCTGCTCTCCTATGCTCAGGAAGGTAAGAGCCTGCGTATGCTCCTCACTGGTGATGCCGAGCTCGATCAGGAGCGCGAGTTTGTACAGGAGGTGGGCGATATCGATGTGCTCAAGCTGGGGCATCACGGCTCAAAAGTTTCCGTCGACAAAGACCTGCTGGAAACGCTTAAGCCCGAGCTCTCTGTTGCGAGCGCGGGCGAGGGCAACCGCTACGGCCATCCATCCGATCCCTGCATCGATGCCGTTCGCGATGCGGGCGGCGCATTCGCATGCACCATCGAACAAGGAGACATTACCGTCTCGCCGACCGCAACCGGATTTGCCATGCGATGTCAGCGACCGTAATGCTGCCGTTGGCGCGGGACCAACCCGTGGGCTAGAATGACACGGTACGAACTCGAGATCCTGCGGGAGGGGAGCGCGATGTCCGAAACCGGTCTGTTGCCGGCATATCTGATCGTCGGTACCGACGGAGTCAAACGCGACCATGCTGTCTCACGTATGAAGGCGCGTCTGGAAAAGACGGGCATGGTCGAGTTCAACCTCGACGAGCGCGATATGACCAAAGACCCCGATATCGAGTCGATTATCGGATCGCTCAACACCTTTCCCATGGGCAGCGAGTTTCGCCTGGTAATCCTTGACGGCTGCTCAAAACTCGCCAAAGCGATCTCTGAGCCGCTTGTCGAGTATCTGGCGAGTCCCAGCCCCACGACGGTTTGCCTCATAATCGCCGATTCGCTTGCCAAGAACACGCGCCTGTACAAGGCGATCGCCAAGATTGACAAGAAGGCCGTGATCGACTGTTCGGGTACCAAGCGCTGGGAGCTCCCGCGCCGCGTGCAGCAGATGGCGACGCAGCACGGAAAGTCCATCTCGACGGCGGCCGCCGAGGAACTCGTTTCGCGCTCGGGCGAGAACACCCGCATGCTCGATAACGACTTGGCCAAGCTTGCCCAGATGGTCAAGGCACCGCAAATTGAGCTTTCCGATGTGGAGCGCTGGATCGTGCGCACGGCCGAAGTCCAGCCCTGGGATTTTCTCAACGCGGTCTCGGCTCGTGATATGCGCCGCTCGCTCGAGCTCTTTAAGCTTCTGCCCTCCAAGAGCTACGTGTGGACCTACACGCTGCTATGCGGTCGCATCCGTGAACTGATCGTCGCCAAGGCGCTCGACTCTCGCGGGCAGGGGCGTGAGCTCGCCGCGACGCTCAAGCTTCAGGCCTGGCAGGTCAAAAATCACCTGACCTGGGCACGCCACTTTTCGATGGCGGAGCTCGTTGCCGCGCTCGAGGCTGCCGTCGATGTGGAGCTCGCACTCAAGGGTTCGGCCGACTCCCAGACCGCGCTTTTGCTCTGGATTACGAACATCTTGAGAAAATCGTGATGATACCTGCCTATTTGACAAATTCGTTCTATCCCTTTGAGGGGGAGCGTGCTATAGTAGGCGCTTGCATGACCTCACCGTGTCTCAGAGGTGTCATACATTTTTTGCAAGGAACTCGAAAGGAACTCCAGAAGTGGCAAACATCAAGTCTCAGAAGAAGCGTATCCGCACCAATGAGGCAGCTCGCATGCGTAACAAGGCTGTCAAGTCCGAGCTCAAGACGCTGACCAAGCACGTCCAGTCCGCCGTCGCCGAGGGCGACGCCGAGAAGGCCCAGGCTGCCCTCAAGACCGTCACCAAGCGTCTCGACATGGCTGCTGCCAAGCATGTTATCCACAAGAACCAGGCTTCCAACCGCAAGTCCGGTCTTGCCAAGCTCGTGAACAGCATCAACGCCTAAGTTGTAAATTTCACACCACACAGATTACGCGCATAAATGGAGCCTGTTTTATGGAACAGGCTCCATTTTTTGTACCGCTCGGGTAAGATAGTCCGCATGAATACTTCAATTGACATTTCCCACATCCGCAACTTCTCGATTGTTGCGCACATCGACCATGGCAAGTCCACGATCAGTGACCGTATCCTCGAGCTCACCCATACCGTCGACGAGCGCGACATGGAGTCGCAGCTGCTCGACACCATGGATATCGAGCGCGAGCGCGGCATCACGATCAAGTCCAATGCCGTTCGCGTTTCCTATGACGCCGACGATGGCGAGACGTATCAGTTCAACCTGATCGATACACCGGGCCACGTGGACTTTACCTATGAGGTCTCGCGTTCGCTGGCCGCCTGCGAGGGCGCGGTGCTCGTCGTCGACGCCACGCAGGGTGTCGAGGCACAGACCGTCTCTAACGCGACGCTCGCCATGAACGCCAACCTGGATATCGTGCCCGCCATCAACAAGATTGACCTTCCCTCTGCACACCCCGACGAGGTTAAGACCGAGATCGAGGATGACCTGGCGATCCCTGCCGACGATGCCGTATGCGTATCGGGCAAGACCGGCGAGGGCATTCACGATTTGCTGGAGTCTATCGTCTTTTTGATCTCTCCGCCCAAGGGCGATGCGAACGCGCCGCTCAAGGCGCTTATCCTGGATTCGTATTTCGATGAGTACCGCGGCGTCGTTGCCACGGTCCGCGTCTTTGACGGCTCCATCAAGAAGGGCGATACCCTGCGCATGATGCAGGCAGAAGGTGACTTCTTGGTCGACGGCGTGGGCGTCAAGCGTCCTGCCGAGACCCCGGTTGACGCACTGACGGTTGGCGAGGTCGGCTACGTGGTCACGGGTCTGAAGGATCCTGAGGCCGTGCACGTGGGCGATACCCTCACGTGGGCGTCTAATCCCTGCCCCGAGCCGCTTCCCGGTTACCGCGAGGCCAAGCCCATGGTCTATACGGGCCTGTTTCCGATCGACAACAAGGATTACGAGAACCTGCGCGACGCTCTCGATAAGCTGCACGTCAACGACCCGTCGTTGGTGTGGGAGCCCGAGACCTCGGTGGCGCTCGGCTTTGGCTTCCGCGTGGGCTTCTTAGGCCTGCTGCATATGGAAGTCGTCAAGGAGCGCCTGGAGCGCGAGTTCAACCTTGACCTCATTGCTACGAGCCCTTCGGTGGACTATCACGTCTATAAGACCGACGGCGAGATGATTGATGTTCGCAGCCCGCAGGATCTGCCCGAGGCTACGCGCATCGAGCGCATTGAGGAGCCTTACCTCAAGGCCAAAATTATCTGCCCGCCCGAGTATACGGGTGCCGTCATGCAGCTCGCTATCGAGCACCGCGGCATTACAACTGACATGATCCATCTCACGAGCAAATCGGTCGAGATGCGCTTTGACATGCCGCTCGCCGAGCTCATCCTGGACTTCTTTGACCAGCTCAAGAGTCGCACCAAGGGCTATGCCTCACTCGACTACGAGTTCAACGAGTACCGTCCCTCCGAACTCGTCAAGCTCGATATTTTGCTTTCGGGCGATGAGGTGGACGCGCTTTCGTTTATCGTGCACAAGGATAAGGCCTATGGCCTGGCCCGCGGCCTGTGTGACAAGCTCAAGGAAATCATCCCGCGCCAGCTGTTCGAGGTGCCTATTCAGGGCGCCATCGGCAACAAGATCATTGCCCGCTCTACCGTCAAGGCGCGTCGCAAGGACGTTTTGGCCAAGTGCTATGGCGGCGATATCTCGCGAAAGCGCAAGCTGCTCGAGAAGCAGAAAGAGGGCAAGAAGCGCATGAAGGCCATCGGTTCGGTCGAGGTCCCGCAGGAGGCCTTTATGGCGATCCTAAAGGTAGACGAGTAAGTCCATGGCGCTTTCTGAATACAGCAAGCGTCTGCTGGGCGCCTATGCCGAGCAGCCGTTCCTTATGGCTCCCATGGCGGGCGTGACCGACCCCGCCTATCGCATCATGTGTCGCCGCCGCGGTGCCAACCTTGCCTACAGCGAGATGGTGAGCGTTGCGGGCCTTGCCTATGCCAGCAACAAGACGTGGCGCCTGGTGTTGCCGGCCGACGAGGAGCAGCAGATCTGCGTGCAGCTCTTTGGTTCCAAGCCCGATCAGTTTGCGGGTGCCGTCGCTGCCGTCGAGGAACGCGTGGGCGATCGCCTGTCATTGATTGATATCAACATGGCCTGTCCGGCTCGCAAGGTCGTTACCAAGGGCGAGGGCTCGGCGCTTATGCGTACGCCCGACCTGGCCGAGCAGATTGTCGAGGCAGCGGTGGGCGCGGCGCATGTTCCCGTGACCGTGAAGATTCGCAAGGGCTTTTACGCCGAAGACCGCAATGCCGCGACGTTTGCCCAGATGCTCGAGGGGGCAGGGGCAGCTGCGGTGGCGGTGCACGGCCGCTGTGCCACGCAGCTCTATACGGGCCAGGCCGATTGGTCGGTCGTCGATGAGGTGGCCGACGCCGTCGAGATTCCCGTTATCGGTTCGGGCGATGTGTTCTGCGCCGAGGATGCGGCGGAACGCCTGCGCAACTCGGGCGCCAGTGCCGTGTTTATCGCGCGCGGTATCTATGGCAACCCCTGGGTGTTCGGTGATGCTCGAGCCCTTGCACTCGATGGCACGCCAGTACCGGTGCGTAGCTCGGTCGAGCGCCTGAATGCCCTGCGCGAGCACCTGACGCTCACGCATGAGCTGTTGCCGCTTATGTCACGTGCCCGCACGTACGCGAGCTGGTATCTTAAGGGCATGCCCCATGCCGCCGCCTGGCGCGCGCAGGTGGTGCGCTGCTCCACATACGAGGAGTTCATGGCATTGGTCGATGATATCGAGCGCGATGTGGTGGCCTGCGAGGCCGCGCTTGCCGCCGGCGAGTCGGTGCCCGCTCATCCGCTGGAGGCCTAACGGTGGCCGTTACCGCGCTGTACGTCCACGTGCCGTTTTGCGCCCAAAAGTGCCGATACTGCGACTTTGACTCACGCAGTTTTGCTTCGTGCGACCTGAGTGCTGCGCTCGATGTCTATTTTGAGCAACTGTATGCGCGCCTCGATGCCTTTGGCGACGCAGGCGCGCTTGCGCAGGTCCGCACCGTCTATGTTGGCGGCGGTACGCCGTCGCTGGCAGGAGAGCGTCTGGTGGAGCTTGCCCGGCGTATTTGCATGTGGTGCAAGCCCGTTGAGTTTACCTGCGAGGCCAATCCCGAGTCGTTGACCGCCGGGCTTGCCACTGCGCTTGCCAAGGTCGGTGTCACACGCGTCTCTCTGGGAGTTCAAACCCTTGACAACGCCGAGCTTGCTGCGATTGGCCGTATTCACGATGCCGATCGGGCGCTCGCTGCCATCACGACGGTTAAGGACGCTGGGCTCGATGTGTCCTGCGACCTGATGTGCGGACTTCCCGGGCAGACCGCCGTAAGCTGGCAACGCACGCTCGATGGCGTGCTGGCGGCGGCGCCGCATCATGTGTCGGTGTACCCGCTCACGCTCGAGGAGGGCACGCCGCTCTACCACATGGCGTGTCGCGACGAGTCGCTCGAGCCCGACGAGGATTTTCAGGCTGCGTGCATGGACGCGGCGCGTGAGTGCCTGGGTGCGGCCGGCTATCACCCGTATGAGGTGGCAAGCTACGCGCTCGACGGACATGAGTGTGCCCACAACATTGCCTATTGGACAGGACGGGGCTATCTGGGCTTGGGCCGCTCTGCCGCCGGTATGCTCGACGCCGAGGATTTCGATCGCTTGGCCGGGCTGTTTCCCGACGTGCCTGCTCGCGGCGATGCGTATCGCGTGCGCTTGGTGCAACGCGACGACGCCGCGACGACGTTTGATGCCGAGTATCTGTCGCAGCGCGAGGCTGCGGCCGAGGATTTGATGCTCGCCTGCCGCATGACGCGTGGCATTGGACCCGATCTGTTGGTTCGCTCGGCAAGCGTGATCGCTGCAGACGAGCTGGTGGCGGCCTGTGACCGTGCGCTCGAGTTGGGTCTTGCCACTTGGGTGCCCGATTATGTCGAGGGGCATGCGGGGTGCGTCGCCTCGAAAGACGTTATCGCAGGTCGTGCCCACGCCCGTTTAGCGCCCACCCACTTGGGCTGGCTCGATGGAAATGTGCTGTTCGAGCTGTTTTGGGGTCTAGCTTAGGCCGCTCGGGTAGAATTACCGCAATATATACGCTGCTGTGAGCAGGAGGTTGCCGCGCATGGCGACGATGAACGAAAAAGATTACTACGAGATTTTGGGTGTCTCCAAGGACGCCACCTCGCGTGATATACAGAAGGCCTTCCAGCAAAAGGCCCGCAAGCTCCATCCGGACGTCAACAAAGAACCTGATGCCGAGGAAAAGTTTAAAGAGGTTTCCGAGGCCTACGCCGTGCTTTCGGACGAGCAGAAGCGTGCGCGCTACGACGCCATGCGCTCGGGCAACCCCTTCGCCGGCGCTCCTACGGCTTCGCCCTATGGCGGCGGCTACGCCGGCAGCGCAGGCTATGGCAATCCCTTTGAGGGCGGCTTTCCCTTTGGTGGCGCCTGGGGCCAGCCGCGTCGCGGGCAGGCTGCCTATAATCCCGAGAACGGCGCCAACGTGGTCGTCGATATCAAGCTCGACGCTAAGGAGGCCAAGGGCGGTGCCCGCAAGACCGTCCGCTATACGCGCTTCGATACCTGTGGCCACTGTGGCGGCTCGGGTTCTGTTTCGTCCGAGCATGCACATACCTGTCCGAGCTGCGGTGGTCGCGGCCACATCGATGTCGACCTGTCCTTCCTGTTCGGTGCCGGCACGTTTCAGTCGGTCTGCCCCGAGTGCGGCGGTTCCGGTAAGGTCGTCGCCGACCCCTGCCCCGATTGCGGCGGCAGCGGCCGTGTCCGTGTGACCTCCGAGCAGACGATTGAGTTTCCTGCCGGTACGCACGATGGCGACGAGGTCCGCATTGGCGGCATGGGTCACGCCGGCACCAACGGTGCCTCGGGTGGCGATCTGGTCGGCCGCGCTCATGTCGAGGCCGAGCGTCTGGAGGGCAAGGCCCGTACCGGTTTTTACCTGATGGGCATCGTGGCGCCGTTTTTGGTGCTGTCGGCCATCTCGGGCGTGTTCTCGGCCTTTGCCGTGATGTGCTTTATTCCGTTTGCCATGGGCCTGTTCATGGTGGTCTCGGACGGCGTGCTGCACCGCAGCCTGCTGTGGTGGAAGCGCGGCGCGATGCAGTTTGCCAACGGTTTTGCCAACGGATTTATGTTTGCGCTCGTGTCGGTTTGGTTTGCGAGCTGCTCGCAACGTGCCATGCTTTCGCCCTACGCAATGCAATAACATCAACCCCTCTGTTTGCGGCCGGCCCAGCTTGGGTATAGGACGCACTGTGACAATAATGAAAGTCGGAAGGATTCGGTCGTGTCGGAAAATAGGGATTACTACGAGGTACTTGGCGTCGACAAGGATGCCGACGCGCGGACGATTAAGCGCGCGTTTCTAAAGAAGGCCCGTACCGTACACCCGGACGTTTCGGACGACCCCGAGGCCGAGGCCAAGTTCAAAGAGCTCAACGAGGCGTATTCCGTTCTTTCCGACGAGCAGAAGCGTGCTAACTACGACCGTTACGGCACCGCGGACGGCCCCGGTGGCTCTGGCTATGTCGACATCAACGATATCTTTGGTGGCATGGGCATGGACGACCTCTTCTCGTCGTTCTTTGGCGGCGGTGCCGGCGGTGGCGCCCGAAATCGCCGTGAGCGTCGTCGCGGCCGCGATATGGCCATCTCCCTTTCGGTGACCCTTGAGGAGGCGGCACTCGGTTGCAAAAAGACGATCAGCTATGACCGCCTTGCCCCCTGCGAGGATTGCAACGGCACCGGTAGGGCCGAGGGCGCACAGGAAAAGCAGTGCAGCCGCTGCCACGGCACGGGCTATGTGACGACGGTCCAGCGTTCTTTCCTGGGCCAGGTTCAGTCCTCTTCGCCCTGTCCCGACTGCCACGGCGAAGGCACGGTCATCGACCATCCCTGCGAGACCTGTGACGGTCAGGGCCGCACGCCTTCGCACGAAAAGATCGATATCGATATTCCCGCCGGCGTTTCGACCGGTCGCCAGCTGCGCGTGAGCGGTTTTGGCGAGGCCGGCCTTCGCGGCGAGCCGTCGGGCGACCTGATCGTCAACGTGCGCGTCGCCGACCACGAGCGTTTTAAGCGCAACGGCGACGACCTGTACCTCGTGAGCGATATCTCGATTGCGCAGGCTGCGCTCGGATGCGAGATCGAGGTCGAGGGCATTATGCCTGACGAGGTCGTCAAGGTGTGCGTCCCCGCTGGCGCCCAGTACGGCGACACCGTGAGCGTCAACAATTACGGCATGCCGCGTATCGGCGGTGGCGGTTCGCGCGGTCGTCTGATCGTGCAGCTGCGTGTGGTCGTCCCCACGAACCTTTCCAATAAGCAGCGCGAGCTGCTTCGCGCCTTTGCCGACGAGATGGGCGATGACGTCGCATCCGGTAAGAAGTCGGTGACCGACCGTATCAAGAGTGCCCTCGACGACATCCTCGATTAAGGAGCCCGCGTGCTCGCACCTCATATCTCTGTCGTCAACCTCGGCTGCCGTGTCAACCGGGTTGAGTCCGACCGTATCACTGCCGATCTAATGCGCCTGGGCTTTGCGATGGTGGAGCCTCAGGATGCTGAGCTGATCGTCATTAACACCTGTGCCGTTACGGGCGAGGCCGAGGCCAAGACCCGTAAGGCCGTTCGCCATGCGCTGGCCTATCCAAACGAGCCCTATGTGGTCGTGACCGGATGCGTGGTCAATCTGCATCCCGAGGAGCTGCTGGAGCTCTCGGACCGCGTGATCGCCGAGCCGTCCAAGATCGATGTCGCCGAACGCGTCTGTGAGGTGCTGGGCGTTGAGTCCGATGACGTTCCCGCCTGCAGCGACGGCGAGGTTGTCGACGCGCTCGGTCGCTCGCGTCTGGGCGTGAAGATCCAGGACGGCTGCAACCATCGTTGCACCTATTGCATTGTGTGGAAGGCCCGCGGCCCCGAGCGCTCCGTGCCGGTCGAGTCCGTGCTCGAGCAAGTTCGCGAGGCACAGGAGGCCGGCGTGCCCGAGGTGGTGCTGACGGGTGTGAACCTGGGCGCCTACGATGGCAAGAGCGCGACTGATGAACACGTCGAGATCGATGAGCTGCTCGAGGCGATCATGGAGCGCACGTCCATTCCGCATGTGCGCATTTCCTCGGTCGAGCCCATGGATATCTCCGAGTCCCTGCTTAAGGTCATGGCGCGCTATCCGAAGCGCATCGCCCCGTTTTTACACCTGCCCGTGCAGTCCGGCTGCACCAGGACACTGCATCGCATGGGCCGTCCCTATAGCGCCGAGGCCTTCGAGGAAACGGTGCGCATGATTCGCACCAACTTGCCTCAGGTGTCCCTTTCGTGCGATGTCATCGTCGGTTTTCCCGGTGAGACGGACGAGGAGTTTGAGGAGTCGCTGGCACTGTGCCGCCGTGTGGGCTTTTCGCGTATGCACGTGTTCCGCTACAGCAAGCGTCCCGGTACCCTTGCTGCCGATATGCCCGACCAGGTGCCGCCCGAGGTTATGGCCGAGCGTAGCCGCCGCATGAGGGCCGCGGCGCAGGAACTCGCCATTGCCGACGCTCGCCGTCGCGTGGGAACCGTCGAGCGTGCCGTGCTTGAGTATGGCGACAACCTGACGCTCGGTTCGTTCCATCATGCCCGTCTTGACGATACCTGTGGACTCACAGCCCCGTGCCTGCTCGATGTTGCTATCATCGGAGTCGATGATTCCGGCTTGGTCCATGCACGCAGGGAGGTTCATGGAAGCCTCGAAGATTAGACTTACCGTTCCCGAGGGTATTGACCCCTCGCGCGTTTTGGGCGCCGGCGACGGTGTCCTTCGTGCACTCGAGAGTTTGGTTCGTGCCCATGTGGTCGTCCGTGGCGACAGCATCGCCGTGAGCGGTGACCCGGACGAGGTCGAGCTCGTGGCGCGTTTTTTCGACCATACTTTTCGCGAGGCGGCCGCCGGACGCACGCTGTCTGCCGACGATGTTTCTCGCTGCCTGGCCGTCTTGCGCGACGGTGAGCACGAGGCTACGTCGCTTCGCGATGATGTGCTGCTTTCGTATCGCGGTCGTGCCATTCGCCCCAAGACGCTCGGCCAAAAGCGCTACGTGGATGCCATCCGCTCGCATACCATCACGTTTGGCCTTGGTCCCGCCGGTACCGGTAAGACCTATCTGGCCATGGCGCTCGCCGTTGCCGCGCTCAAGCGTCACGAGGTGGGCCGTCTGATCTTGACGCGTCCGGTTGTCGAGGCGGGGGAGAATCTGGGCTTTTTGCCCGGCACCCTCGAGGAAAAGATCGATCCCTACATGCGTCCGCTTTACGACGCCCTTTTTGACATGATGGATCGCGAGCGCACCGATGAGCTTATGGAGCGCGGCGTGATCGAGATCGCCCCGCTTGCCTACATGCGCGGCCGCACGCTGAGCGATGCCTTCGTGGTGCTCGACGAGGCGCAAAATACCACGCCCGAGCAGATGAAGATGTTCCTGACGCGCCTGGGTTTTAACTCCAAGTTTGTGATTACCGGCGACCTGAGTCAGCGCGACCTGGTGGGTCGTCGCGGCGGTCTTGCCGACGTTGAGCGGATTTTAGGCCGTGTCGACGATGTCGCATTTTCTCACCTCGAGCGTGCCGACGTGGTGCGCCATGCCTTGGTGGGGCGTATCGTCGAGGCATACGATGCTTATGATGATGTGCGCGATAAGCGCGTGCACGACCGAAAGGAGTCCCGTTGAGTGTATTGATCAGCAACGATGCCGAGCTCGATACGCTGCTCGACGCGCAGGAGGTAGAGCACATCTGCGAGGTCGTGCTTGCCGCCGAGGGCGTTGAGCGTGAAGTTGAGATTTCCCTTTCGTATGTCGATGAGGACGAGATGCACGAGCTCAACCACGAGTGGCGCGGTATCGACCGTACCACCGATGTCCTCTCGTTTGAGTGCGACTCGGCCTTTGACGAGGATATTCCCGCCGACGAGACGCTCGAGCTCGGCGATATTATCCTGGCCCCGGAGGTCATTGCCCGTCAGGCCCCCGGTTTTGGCAATAGCCCCGCTGACGAGTGTCGTCTGATGCTCGTACACGGCATGCTGCACCTGCTGGGCTATGACCACATCAAGGACGACGAGGCCGAGGTCATGGAGGCCCGCGAGGACGCCATCCTGCGCGATCTGGCGCTCGAGCGCGGCGAGGACCCCAAGCTAGTTCACGTCGGCCCCATCACCAACCACGCCCACGACTAGGAGCCGTCTATGATTCCCGGATCGAACAAGGACCATCCGTCCTTCTTAAAGTCGTTCTCCTACGCCATGGAGGGCTTCGTCACCGCCGTTAAGACCGAGCGCAACATTAAGGTCATGCTCGTGGCGGGCGTGTGCACCGTCATTGCCGGCTGCATCGTGGGGCTCGACATTGCCGAGTGGGCCACGGTTATCATCTGCTGTGGCTTGGTGATTCACGGCGAGCTGTGCAACACCGCCATGGAGGCGATCGTCGACCTGGCGACCCAGGAGCTCCATCCGCTGGCAAAGCGTGCGAAGGATATCGCCGCCGCCTCCGTATACGTACTTTCCATCACCGCCGCGATTGTGGGATTGCTGGTATTTGCCCACGCGCTCGACTTTATTTAGAAAGGGATTTTCATGTCCGACAATATGCAGCCTTTCGATGAAACTCTGGACGACGAGTCCCTGGATGCGGTGGATGCCGAAGCGACCGAGGATTGCGAGGATGTCGAGGAATTCGATCCGTTTGAGGGCATGAGCGACGAGGAGCTCGACGCCCTGTGCGACGAGGATGAGAGCCTCGCGGGTTTTGGCGACGTGGAACCCGGTTTTCGCAGCGGCTTCGTGGCCCTGGTCGGCCGTCCCAACGCCGGTAAGTCCACGCTGCTCAACGCCTGCTATGGCAAAAAGGTTGCCATCACCTCGCCGGTGGCCCAGACCACCCGCCGTCGCATGCGCGCCGTCGTCAATCGCCCCGGCTACCAGCTGGTCTTTGTCGATACCCCGGGTATTCACAAGCCCAAGGACGGCCTGGGGTCCGAGCTCAACAAGAGCGCGCTGTTCGAGCTGAACGATGTCGATGTCGTCGCGTTTTTGATTGATGCCACCAAGCC
>CABQKL010000004.1 GCA_902464645.1 uncultured Collinsella sp. | reverse complement strand
CCGAGGCCTTTCGGCCGAAGAGGTCGCCCGCCGCAGTGCCCTGCGCGCCCCGGCCACGCGCCTGCGCGTGCCCGCCGTCGACGACCTCGCAGACGATGTGGTCGAATTCGTGGACCGCACGTACGGGGCCCAATGCGAGGCACTCGCCACCGAATGCGGCGACTTTTTGGTGCGCCGCAGCGACGGCGTGTTTGCCTACCAGCTGGCCGTGGTGGTCGACGACGCCGCCATGGGTGTTACCGAGGTCGTGCGCGGATGCGACCTGCTGGGCTCCACGCCGCGCCAAATCTACCTGCAGCATCTGCTGGGACTTCCCACGCCGCACTACGCGCATATTCCGCTGCTCATGTCGCCGGACGGCCGCCGCCTTTCCAAGCGCGATCGCGATCTGGACCTGGGCGAGCTCCGCGCCCGCTTTGGCACACCCGAGGCATTGCTGGGCTGGCTCGCCGGGCAAACGGGCATCGCACCGGACACCACACCGCGCTCTGCCAAGCAGCTGGTCGAATACTTTAGCTGGGACGTCATCCGTGCGCATCGCGAGAACATCACTGTAACTGCCGAGTAGCCAAACGCCTCGCCCCTACGCAACATCCCAGGGCTGGAGTTCGTCGCCCAGGCGAACGATGCAGTCGTAGAGCACGGTGTGGCGCTCGGCCGGGTTGGCATCCCGATGGAAATGCCCGTAGTACCAGCGTTTGTAATCCAAGTGGTCTTCCAGCTCATCGAAAAATGCCGTAAGCCGATCAACGGCGGGGTAATTCCAGCCGGGTGCCGGATAAAGCGTGGGCGAAAGCATGCGCGTAGAGCAGGTGTGGGTGATCACGTAGTCGACCTTCCAGCCCACGCTGTCGAGCTTTGCCCGCGCCTCCTCAAAGTTGCGCTCGTCCGGCAGCTCCTGTGGCCACCAGCTGGAATACGGTATGCGGTATTCCTTGTCCACGCTCGTGGCACCGCCCATAGTAAAGATCGTTGAGTCATCGAGCTCAAAAACCTCGCCGCGCGTCAGGCGTCGGATGGGAGAGGTATCCGATAGGCGCTGCGTCAGCCCACCGTGCCACAACTCCATGGGGCGCTCCGCCCAATGATCGAAACGCTCGTGGTTGCCGTCGACGAACAGCGCGGTATAGGGACGCGATTCCAGCCAGGCGATGTCGGCGCACTCCTCGGCAGAGAAATCCCACGGAAAGCCAAAGTCGCCCGCGACAATCAGATAGTCGTCGCTCGTCAGGCTATCCCCAAGGTCCCAATCGCGCAGCTTTTGCATGTCGAGGCCGCCGTGAATATCGCCCGTCACATAGACCGTCATCGGATCACCACTTCCCTCTTATAACTTTCGAGATCGTGCTCGACCTGCTCGTCGCCCGTGGCATTGACCCACCACGGCCATTTAACGCAACACATCGGCTCGTCTACCTGCGCAAACCAAGCTTTGAGCTCCTCCAAGCTCACCGGGGCGTAGCTGTTGGCGTCCACGCCCACGTCATAGCGCAGCAGTCCCTGCCTGCGGTTGAACTCGTTGTATGCGCCGCCGCAACTGTGGATATGCCCGTGCAAATGCCAGCTGCCGTGCGACATGCCCTGCCAGTCGACCATGGGATAGTGGCTCAGCACGATTTTTTGGCAGTTGATCTTGAGCGCGCAAATGGGCGGCTCGACGATAAAAGCATCCGCTACCGCAGGCTGCGTCCAGTCTTTGTCGTGGTTGCCGGGCAGCAGATGGACGCGCTTGCAGGCAATGCTTTTGCGCAGCTCGTAGGCGTCTTGGACCGTCATCTTAAAGCTAAAGTCACCCAAGATGTAGAGCTCGTCATCCGCAGCAACCTTGCTGTTAATGTTGGCGACCATGGCATCGTTCATCTGCGCAACAGTCGACCAAGGCCTATCGCTAAGCCGTAGCATGTTCTCGTGTCCAAAGTGAGTATCGCCGGTAAACCAGATCACGGGGACCTCCTGTTGCTGCGGGGTATCCATCCCTTAGGGCTTACCCCTCGTTCTTCCATCCAAACGGGTCGAGCACCCAAAAAATCAGATCGAGTACGCCGCCGGTCATCATGGCGCCGGCAAGGGCCATGCAAACGTGCAGAGAACTGGCACTTCGGAGCACGTCGAATGGCCCCAGAACAGCCAGCAGCGCGACCGCTGCGCCGGCAAGGCACAACGCGAGGCACGGCCCCGCGTCCTTGACGCACTTCTTTGCGAGATGCTTGGTGTTATCGCTCATTGGTATCGAACTCCTTAGAGGATCGTTGTTTGGGTACATGCCGCCGCGGCAGAGCAGGGCGGCAGGGTAAGTGTCCCATGCCGTGCGGACACGTTTTTAAACCCATGTATCCGCAGGGACCCATGTCCTTGCAGAACACCCCCGAAGAATCGTCTAAGCCGCTGGCGGGCAACATACTGAACAGGGGGTCTTTCCTCGTTTGAGCGCGGTCGCCAGTGGCACGCTTGTTCTAATGGCATTTTGAGGAAGGTTTTTGCATCCCCCAGAACGGTGATAAATCTTGCCGTTCTTGATGACGATCACCTTGGTTTTTGAAGCAGCCACGCTGCGGGACTTGATGGGCGCATCCGCCTTTTGACGAGCCGGTGCCGTTTTCCGAGGCCAGCCTCTCGGAAAATCAGAATCGCAGAATCGATTGATGTAGCTGTCGAAACATCCATCGAACAGCAGCCCCGTTGCCAAGCCCGCCATGAACCCACAGGCAATCGCGGCCTCTCCTCTAATTTGCACATGTCCCTCCTTAATTAATCTTGAAGATAAAAGCGGCGCGCGCCGCAGGACCCATGCCCTTGCGGCGCGCGCCGAAAATGATCCGCTTTCCTCCGTCCCTAACGGATCAGCTGGCGGCGCTTGTCGGACAGGAAGACGCCGGCGGCAACCAGGACCGTGCCTCCAATTACGAACGTCTCGCCCAGCAGGTTGGACACGTCGCCCGTGGCGGGCATCGTCGTCTGCTGCGTGGTGGCCTCGGACGCCGAGGTCATGTGCTTGGCCTGGTACGCCACCTGCGTCGCAGGCTGAGTCTGCTCGCCATTCCCGCGCTCGGCGGCCTCTTGGCGAGCGATCTCGGCGTTGAGCTCGACAATAGCCTGGTCGAGCTCGGCCTTGGCGGCGGTATAGTTGGCAAGCGCCTCCAAGTAGGCAGGTGCCACAGCATCCGTCGCAGCAACGGCAGCGTCGAGCTCAATCTTGGCAGCTGCGGCGCGCTCGGCGGCATCGTGGGCTGCAGCGATCTTAGCGTTGAGCGCCTCATCCGCATCGTTGGCACGGCCGCTAGCGATGGCGTCGGCAAGGTTGATCCTGCGCAGGCGGGCAACCGCGGCGGCAGAAGCATCGCGATCAGCGGTCGCATCCGTTACGGCGTCGTCCGCCGCAGTCACGCCAGACTCGGCATCGGTCTTCGCCGAAGCCGCTGCCTCAACAGCAGCATCGGCAGCGGCCTTGTCCTCCGTCGCCTGAGCAAGCGCCGCGGCGGCATCATGTAGCTGAGCCGCACGAGCAGCAGCCGCGACGGATGCGGCCTGAGCCGCGGTCACAGCCGTGCCGGCACCGCTCGCAGCAGCCTGGGCGGCAACAAGCTCGGCCTGGGCAGCAGCGACGTCGGCATCTGCCTGGCCTGCCGCACCCTGCGCGGCATTCACTGCAGCCTGCGCGTCAGCCTGAACGGCACGCGCCCCCTCGAGCACCGCCGAGGCCGCATCAAATGCACGCTGAGCAGCGGCAACGTCGGCAGAGTACGCAGCCAGCTCGTCCTGGGCGGCAGCAAGCGCGCTCTCCTTGTCGCCAACGCCGGCGCGAGCGGCATCCAGCGCACGCCGGGCAGCGGCAGCCTTGCCCTTGGCGACATCGAGTTCATCAGACTTGGCAGTCACGACACTCTGCGCCGCGGTAACCGCAGCGCTGGCAGCGTCCACGTCGGCGCGGGCATCAGCCACGGCACGCGCAGCGGCCTCAGCCGCGGCCTGCTTCTCCCCCACGGCAGCCTGGGCATCCGAGGCCCCAGCGGCAGCAGCGTCAACATCGGCGGCAGCAGCATCGACTTGAGCCTGCCTTGCAGCGGCGGCCTGCGACGCGGCGCTCACCTTGCCGCCAGCCTGCGCAGCCGCGCCCTGAGCGGCAGAAAGCTCCTGACGAGCCGCGTCCACGCCCTGCCCAGGATTTGCCAACGAGTCACACCACGCATTAAGCGCAGCCTCGTATTCGGCAACCGTCATCGGATTGGCGGCATTCGTGTACCATCCTCCAGACATAGAGAACGTCTGCGCCTGCGTAAGCCAACGGTTCATCGTCCCGCGCGTGCAAACCCCCATACCCGTTACGGTGTAATCGGGATCGATCACATTCATGTAGTGACCGACTGTATGCACGCTCCCGCCATGCGCAGCCACGTAGCGATCGATTTCGTCGCCATGCTGCTCGTAGAAATCAAAAGCAGCCTTTCCCGTAAGGCCCGTCGCTCCCAGCGTAGCCGCAGCGCGGTCAAAGACGGCCTTCTCCTGATCGATCCACTGGATGAACGGGTCGCTTCCGTAGTTCCACGCCACGTTTTCGCCCACGTTGAACTGCATGGCGTGCGCAGTCTTGGTATCGGAGAAATTCGCATCGGCAATCGCGGTCGCCATCATGGCATACGTCACCTTGAGCTCACCCAGGCCAACGCTCGCACGATACTTGTTGCACGCCTTGAGCCACACAATCGCTTGCTTCATGTTGGTCAGACTCGTCGCGTCAACCTCCTCGCCCACCTTGGTGAGGCTGGCATATTTGCAGTTGAGAATCAGGTCCGCCGCATCGTCGGCACCCACGCTCTTAAAGAACGCAATGGCGCCCTGGCGGTAGTTTTCCGCCGAGGCGTTCGCCGTAGCCTGAGCGGCGTCGAGCTTGGCCTGCGCTTGAGCTACAGCCTGATCGGCCTGCTGCTTTTGAGCCTTTGCCTGGTCGAGCGCCTTGTCGGCAGCGTTCTTCTCGTCCTTAGCGGCCGAGAGCTTGGCCTGAGCGTCGGCCAGCGCCGCAAGCGCATTGGCATGCTCGGCCTTAGCCTGATCGACGGCGGCGTCTGCCGCGGTCGCAGCAGCCGTGGCAGCGTCCAACTTGGACTGCGCGTCAGCCGCAGCCTGCTGCTGGACGGCGAGCGCCTGCTGAGCAGCCTGCACCTCACCCTCGGCAGTGGTCACTTCCTGCGAGGCAGCAGCGAGTTCGCCCTCGCGCTGCGCCTGGACCGACTTGGCGGCGTCCAGCGCGGCAGCGGCGGCGTCCACCTTGGCCTTGGCAGCCTCGTACTCCGGGCCCGCGGCACCCTGCTCGGCACGGTCGAGATCGGCCTTGGCGGCGTCATAGCTCGCCTGAGCGGCATTCACATCCTTATCGGCCGCATCCTTTGCCTGCTGAGCTGCCGAAAGCTTGCCTTGCGCGTCCTGCTGTTTGGCCGCGGCGGCATCAACGCCAGCCTGGGCATTCGAAAGCCTGACCTGCGCGTCGGCGGCCTGCTGCTTTGCCTGCTCCAGCTCGCTCGCGGCCTGCTCGGCAGCGGCCTGAGCCGCGGCAACAGCCTCGGGCGTGGCATCGGCAGCAGCGGCCTGCGCGGACTTGAGCGCAGCCTGGGCATCGTCGGCGGTCTTCTGGGCAGCGGTCAGGGCTTCACCCTTGTCCGTCAGATCCCTCTTTGCGGCATCGAGTGCAGCTTGAGCGTCCTCGAGCGCCTTCACGTCCGCATCGGCCTTGTCCTGCGCGGCACCCATCTGCTGCTCCAGCTCGGCCGAAGCTGCAGAAGCGGCAGCGTCGCTTGTGCCACGGGCCGCATCGTAGGCGCTCTGAGCCTGCTGCTGGTTGGCAGCGGCGGCGTCGTAAGGAGCGGCGGCCGCATCCAAATCGGCCTTGGCAGCAGCGGCCTTAGCGCGAGCCGCATCGACCGCAGCCTGCAGGTTGGCGACCTTCTGCACCGCTGACACCGTGCCCGCGCCAGCGCTAGCAGCAGCCGCGCTCGTCAACGGAGACAGCACCGCAGCCGGCTTCGCAGTAGCGTCGGCACCGTTCGCACCCTGCGCCACCGCAGTCAGCGGAGACAGCAGCGACCCGCCCGTCATGGCGATCGTTGCCGCAGCAACTGTCGCCATACGCCCGGCGGCCTTCGCCTTACCCGCAGCGCCGCCATTGATGTTCTTGTTCACGTTCTTGCTCATTGCCGATTCCTTCCCACGATGAGCTGATGTTTGACACATAATCGATCCAATATGCCCCGCTAAAAAGAGGTGATAACGGGGTAATTAAATCGGAGGAGTTGGAGACAAGCCCACATCCATCAGCGGATGCCGAGCTCATACTCCCGCTCGCGCTCAATATCATTCAGGTACTCATAATCTTCGGAGCTAAGCTCTAGATCATCTTGAGCGAACATGTAGTTCTCGGCCTTAGAACCAATACTGCAACCGTAGATGGTATTGAGATCGATATGGTCGGTATTGTCGTTGTAAAGGGGGAAAATTCTGCTGGTCATGCTCAAGTACCTCTCAACATAAACTGAAAACTCGTTTGCTTGGTCTCTTTTTGAGACCCCATCTGATGTGCTATGGCTGCAGTATATGTTCTCCCCTTTTACAATGCAAGCGTAATTTCAAAAAGTTCTAGGAGCGATAATTGCGCAACACCATCACTTGTCGCCACCGCCATCCTCTACCGCGCCCTCACGCGCAGCGCACTCGTTGAGATACTTGACCGGAATCGGCCACACGGACGGAGCCTTATAGCGCGAAAGGCCTATGTTGGCCAGCTGAACCAACAACTCAGACAAATCATCGCCGTCGAGTACCTCAATCGAACGCACGTGAATCGCAGTCGCCATATCCTCCTGGGTGCCGTTGTTGACGCCCACAAAATAGCAAGTCTTGCCCGCACGCTCGAACGTTCCAATGCCGTAATAAGGCGAGTTGTAGCTCTCGAAAATCTCTTTCTTACGCCCTGCTTTGCCTGTGAGCTGATGCTCACCCACCAGGGCCATAAAGTTATTGGAAAACGTCGTCAGTCCCGTATCCCGCACGCGCGCAAGCATAGACTGCCCGTCCGCATGCACGTCAAAGACATAGGCGCCCTTATCGAGTTTGCCGTCCGCGGTCAGCAGATCGAGCTCCATCTCGTCCTCGGGACCATCCTCTGCCGAATGTGAGGCATAGCGCATGCCCCCATCCGCGCCAATCGCCAACGTAGCGATACGCGAATCCAGCTCAATCTTGTCCTTTGTTTTATGCGGCACATCGACCAAGCCACACACCGTCACCGACTCAATATCCAAAGCATCAAGATCAAACGCCGTCACCCGCTCGTCGACAACATCCTGCTTTACCAGCAGTTCTTTGAGCATGGCGCCCAGGATCGCCTCTTGCGCATTGCGATCCTTTTGCTTTGGCGCCACCTTAAACAGTGGCTCGCACACATCCGGTGTCACGTGCTGTTCCACCACGCCAGCATGTAAGGCATAGCCGTCGTCCTCAGCAACCTCATTGGGCACAACGACAAGGTTCAGCGCCCGCGAATCCACGGCCCTTCCGCCATACGTTGCGCGAACGCCCCACGAGGAATCGTTAAGTCGATCGGCCAGCTGGCGCGCCACTTCGGCAAGCCCATTGCGCGCAAACGACACCACGATTCGCTGCCCCGCCATGCGCTCCGCAACCACGCGCGCGTACTCATCACCCTTGAGCACCTCGTAGAAACTCTTACGCGGGTATTCCATGAGCGTCACCCGGGCGAAGTCGCTGTAACGGCGTTCGAGAATCTGCAGCTCTCGATACAAAATGCCCTTCTTGGTATAGGCGACCTTGTCCGCCTGGGCCGAGAACGTCAGATCACGGCGCTTGGACGGCTTGTCGCCCTTGGCTCGGCGCAGGATGTACTCGTCTTTTTGTTCGTGGGCAAGCACCATCGTCGCCACGGGCGATAGCCTGTAGCCCACTTGGCTCTTAATCTTTTCGAGCTCTTTCTCGTCACCTTGTGCCCTGCCAATAAGCACACGGCGCTTGGTAAACGTCCGAATCTTAAGATCAAAGGTGCAATCCTCATCGATAACGATTTCAACCGTTTCGATCTTGGCAGGTCCCCTTCCGTCGCTTTCGACAGCATCGCGGCGGGCACCCTTGGCGCTAATGACATACAGGTGCCCGGTGTCATTGGGAACTTCGTCCTCAATCCCCTCAAACTGAGAGCAGGAGTTGAACAGCAAGCGGAGCGCAACGTAATCGTCCAACTCGTTCCAATTAGTTTTAATCGGAACTATCTGCTCCTGATAAAGCGAGGCATTAAGGTCGCCCGTCTGCACGCCCGCTTTGACCATCAGAAAGACGCGGTTGTCTGCAAGCTGCGTGAGCGCGACGACCTTGCCCGTCTGGCACACATCGGCCATAAAGTTCGCCACGGCATGCTTGCCCGCATCGCCGACGTTGCACCAAAAGACCGAGTAGCGCTCCTCGGCAGCAGCGGCATCGAGCTGCAACACGAGCTCTGATACGGCGATGTCTCCCAAACCGCACGGCTGGTTATGCTTCGATTGCACGGCCGATCGCCTCCATCATCTCCAAATTGATTGCACCGTCGGCGGCCATATAAGGAACGGAGAACACAGTCCCCTCAGCATCGAGTGCCTTGGGCACGCACTCAAGCGCTGCCTCATCAGCCAAAACGTTGACGATTAGCAGGCGTTTCGCCCCAACCTTTTGAGCCTTCGCCCTAAAGCGCTCGGCATCCGACGCCTCGCGACCGTCGCGAACATAAGCGATATAGGCACCGATGCGATAGTGCTTAAAATCGATCCATACCCCGGTCGTGTTGCCAGCAGCATCGAGCACCTCAAAGTCGCCACCTGTCTCGGCGTGTGCCGCATCGCCACGCGTAAGCGAATAGCGGCCGTCGTAATATGCCTCAAAGATTGCCCTTCCGGCAGATTCTCCCAGCTCACCCAGGTAGACCGCCTGGAACATATAGGGCGTCATGTGCGCCGTCGCCGCCGGCTGCAGCGTTGTGGGCACCCCGTCGCTCGACCAACGCTCACGCACTTCGCGAATTGACAGCAGCTCGGGTACGCGCGCCGCCGCCTGGCTCACCTGGCGAACCGTCGCGCCCTTTAAGCCCTCCTTGCAGTGGCAACGATCCTCCAGACGAGCAGCAATCTGCTCGACGGGCTCACCATCGTAGCTAGGGAATTCAAAGTGCGGCACCTTGCATGCCCCGCCTTCTGCATAGGCATAGCCATTTGCAGCATGCGACATGCGCAGCGCGGTACTCCGGCGCTCTGGGTATTGCGCGAGATCTTCCCACGGCAGGCAAAAATGATGCAGGTAAAAGTCGCGCTCGCCATCAAAAGCAGTGAGATCTTCGTCCCCGGCGTTTAGCGAGGTAACTTTCCACGCCAGCTTTTCGTGCTTTTGCTTGGCAAGGTTGTTCCTAAAGGCGGCAAGGTTCTGCTGCTTAACGGCAGCGTGTTCCTTGTTGTCCGTTATATGGTTGTTGGCAGCGGCGCAGGCACCAACCACCTGCTCAAGCTCGTAGCCCATCGGCAAATCATGCAAGAACGAAAAGTTGCAATCGTTCGCAATCTCGCGGTCGAGCAGCACCTGCACGCAAGGCATCTTTACACTCGTGCGCATCAGGCGACCCACAGCCTGTGCCACAATGCGAACGCCTTCGACCTGATAAGAGAGGGTGTCGCGCACCGGCAGGCTCTTATTAACGCCAGATAGAAGCATCCGTACGTTCCGGCGCTTTTGAGTAAACGGAACCTCGCCGCGCGCTACCAGTTCCTCCTGCTCCACCACGCCAAGTAGCGCCTGCTGGACAAACTTATTTGAGTTGATCTCCACTCCCCAGGTCAAACGACTTGTGGGCGACTCGATATATAAGAAATCAAGATCCATCCTGGGGTGACGGTCGGCATTTTCAAAGCCGCAATCGACCTGATGAACCATGTCGCACAGATTCTCCGGCACCTTGTATTTGAGATTCTTGGAAAAGCCACCGGCCGAAAGATTGATAAACATCAGGGTCGGCTGGCCCAGCTCGAGACGTTTTTGAGCGCCACGCCAACCTGCATCCCATTCCGCAGCGTTAAAGCACGGCACCATGTCCTTGGCGGCCTCAAGCGATTTCTCGTACGACATCTCGGGGCACTTGATGTTTCTAATCACCAGCTCCGCGACAATCTCGCGCGCAAGATCCAGCGCCAGACTATTGAATTCGCCATGGTTTCCCATGTGGCGCGTGGTAAAAACGGCTCCCGCCCGTTGCTCGTTACGCGCCACACCACGGGCCCAAGTACTCACGGCAACAAGCGTCTTGCTCAGGCGCTTCAGCTCAAACTCGATGCTCTTGGCGTCGCTCACGCCCACCCTGTCAGCAATCTTTAAGCGCAAGCGCACCGCAAGTCCCTCACTCACGCCAATCCCGTCAAAGAACCGCATCGCGCGCTCGTACACCTCGTCGGGCGACACAATGATGCCGCCAAAGGCGCCGCCTGCCAGCGCGACCATGCCGGCAATTTCCTTGGACTCATCCACCCAGGCAATATCGACGTCGTACTCCTTCGCAGCCTGTTTGTTAAACAGCTTAGTCTGTCGCACGATTTCCTGGTTGAGCTCGCCAATCCAAGCGTCCTTGCGAACCACGCCATGAACCTCGTCAAGGTAATCGAGGTTGAAGTTTTTGACGGTCGGCGCACTCCATGTTGCGCTCATGCACACGCAAGGCGCTTTGGCGGCAATGGAGGCAAGGTAGGCCTCGGGCATGCGCTCAATGCCGTGGCTGGTTAGGTACGTGGTAAACATGTGCTCGATGGTGGTTTCCATCACTAGATAATCGACACCACGCGCATACATCGAGTCGTCGGCGGCATCGATCTCGTCATTCTTACGATCTTTAAAGAACAGCGCCAGCATCAACGAATCCCAAAAATACTTCTCGCTGGTCTGGTTGTTCCTAATGCCCAGGGCATCGATGATGTTCTTGCGCGAAAGGTCGTCCTTGTACGAAATGCTGCCGTAGTACAGCTTGTCCATAAGCGTGGCGCAACGGGCGAGATGACCCACCACCATCCTGACCAGACCGCGTGCACGACGCACCGCCTTGCTGACGGTTTGCTGCCCACTCCCTCCGCGAGTGATAATCATATTGCGAGTACCGCCCTCATTGAGTTTGAAGCGCAACGGATTCGCCGAGTTGTCGCCCACCGAAATATCGTCGCTGCCAAACAGATGTCGACCGGAGAGCTGCTCTTCTTTCGCCTCGTCAGACAGCGCAAAAGGCGGACGCAGTTTCATGTCCTTAATACAAGAGGCGAGTGCCTTTTGAATTTTCTTGGCATCCTTGGCGATTTCTTCGGCATCTTCCTCTACGCTCGCCCGCGAAACCCTGTTCCTCTCGGCGTTTGACCCTTTGTGATCGCCCGACGTGGAAGCGTGCGTATAGACCGCCATCCATTGATCTCGATTCCCCAGTAGCAAGGGGTCCACCACACCGCCGTTAAAATGACGATCGAGGATACGCAATACTTCGTCCGGTTGAAACGTCACGGGATCGTCTGTCAGCGTCGACAGTATGTCGGCCTTCATGTGGTCGATTTCATCAAAGATAAACAGGCCCTTCTCGGCAGCCATTGCGTTAAAGAGCACAACGCCTGCACCGGTCACTGTATCGATCCTATTGATGAGCTTTTGCGGCGTCAGGGCAATCACATGCGGTATGCTCTCGTCATTGAGCAGGGCAGACGGCCAAATCTGGGGGATCACCTCCATGCCGCGCGTGATGTTTTTGAGCTCGTGGCTCACAGCCCAACGCAAGCTCGCATCCGCCGACGATAGCTTGTCGCGAAGGGCGGGGGTCAAACGGTCTGCAACACCTCCCAGACGATTTCGAGTGTCAAGGATGCCCAAAAGGTCATCGGCGATCTCCATCGCGTTGCCCCACGCTCGCTTAATGATGCGATGAGAGCTCTCGTCGTCCGCCTCGATGGGACACGGAATGTCGCGCACGCCCACGGCGCCCTTACCGCGCGTAGTCTCAATCCAATGCAGGATGTTATCGCCCGCACGCGGAAGATCGAACACCATGCGCTGCGCGGCATCGCCATCCATGCCCTGTTCAACCAGCAATTTGCGCACACTCGCAACGTAGTTGTCGCGGTTGTCCTTACCCGGCACCACAAACACCAGGTAACGACGGCCCGGGCACTTGTTAAAACAGCCCGAATCGTCCCAGCCACCGGCGATGAGGTCGGCTGTGACCTGCTCGGCCGTATAGTTTTTACCCGAGCCCGTCGTGGCGCCCAAAAAGTACAGGCCATTGTTGCCCTGATCCTTGGGGGCAAACAGCGCACGCTCAAAAAACTCGCGCATCGCCTTTTGACGTGCAAGATAGGGAGCGAGCTCCTTGTCGTCCGCAGACGACGGATTCGATTGGCAGTTGAGATCCCACATAGCCATGGTCAAACCTCCGATTTAGTTGTTACACGTGTTTGATACCATCCCGTGCGGACAAAACTCGCGCTGGGCGGTCAAGGCGGCGGCGTCCATGCCGCTTGAGAGAAGAAAGAAAGGAAAGAGGAGCAGTCAGCGACTACTCGCACGAAGCGAGCAGTTTCTTAAGATCGCACTCCAACGCCTCGCGCTCTTTGGCATCGATCACTGCAAGGGCGACACGCATCAGGGATGCATCGGCGGCAGACTCCTGAACCTGGTCGGGGCGCTTGCTAAAGCTTTTCCCGGCAGCCTTCCGATCGGTCGCGCCGTTCAGTGCGGTGGCTAAAGATTGTCATCGGACTTTGCGCTGGCTTTGGCCGCCTCTTCGCCCGCGATCAGGTCCTTAACCGTTATATACGCACTGTACGTAGCATCCTCGATCTTTTCCAAAACATCATCAGGGTCGCAAGTGCCCCAAGTTTCTTCGAGGACTCGAGCCAATCCCCAAGCAGCGCTGAGCAGGACGTCAACGTCCTTTAGATCTAAATGATCGACCGTAAAGGGATAGTCCGCGCACTCCAGTAGATACGTGTCAACTGCGCCAATTGCCTCAGCCACGTATGGCTCAAGATCGCAATGGGGTTGGAGGGCGCACAGCGCCTTGTGCGGATCGGTCGGCTCGATCCAATACAGCGTTGTCGCATCCTCGCATTTCTCGAGCGGATAACGCTCAACCGCCTTCTCCCAACTTTCATACCAAGGATCGGCATCGCCGTCCGTCATCGACCTGCAAAGATCAATCGCCGCAGAAACAGTCGCACACGAGCATCTATAACTGGCGCCTTTCCTAAAATCATCATTGAGCTCGTCGTCGCCAGACAGCCTCGCCTCCATGATCAGAAACGGGCCGTCATCATCTGTAATGCTCATGGGATAGTTGTCACATTCGTAGTACGGATACATTTTGTCTCCAATCAACCGTTCGGTCACATTAACAAGCAATATCAAAACCGCGCTCACGCGGAGGGTTGTCGTCCTCGATCCATTCGAGCCCGTCGTTCTCATCGATTCCGGCATCGGGGACTGACGACCATCTGAACTCGAAACCAAGCTGGTCAAGCTCATCGACTCGCTCACTGATTACTCCGTACGCATCCAACGCATTCTCGAAATCCTCCGAAGACACATAGCCGCGCTCGCACTGCTTGCGCATCTGGTGCAAACGACCCATGGCGGCAGCGATGATCTCGCGAAGAACGATAACCTCGCGCTCGCATACATCGATGTTTCCTTTGTTGAGCTTGATGCAATCGGACATAACGGCCTCCCTGGTTTTAAGCCTTTTCGCTTGATTCCATTGAACAGCCGCAAACAGCCGCGTAATATGACTTTTATCGGGTTTTAAATTTTGGCTGTTTGGAGCATTAATGCTTGATTCCGAACAAGAGCCGTTTAGCTGGGGTTTCGAGGCTGGCTTTCTTCGCTCTCCCGTCAATCCCCGCATGCTTCTTCTTAACAGAACGCCAGAGATTGATTGCGCCGATGACGGAAACGCAACCGGCAATGCAAGCGCATGGAATCTCGTCTCCGTAGCCAACGACCTATTACGCGTCGACTTAAGCTCGCTTTTCAACGAGATTGGGGGCCACTTTCGTGAGCGAGCAAAATTGCGCTTTTACATCGATTTGCAGAACGCCATTCGTCAGCCCCCTGCTCCCCACGATGCGCAACACGCTTCGATGGACTACGCAGCCGAACCAGACCATGACGACTGGCTCGATCCAGACGATTCCGACCAAGAGTCCGCGCAAGCAGAATTGAACGAAGCCGAAATCGAAGTCAACCTTCAAAAACAAAAGGAACGCGACCTCGATTTCTTTGCTCCGATATTCGATAAAGCCATTACGCGCCATGCACACGGAGAGATATCTGGCATGGCCAGGTATCTCCTTGAAAATGTCTGCAGGCAGTGTGTCATGAACATCACAGCGATTCCCGACTATCGCTATTACAGCTGCTGGATGAACAACAACGCTATTGAGTGCAACGAAATCAACCGCCTGTACCGCGCGGTGATCACGACATCGGCCCAACTCAATAAGCAAGAAATGGCGTCCCTCTTCAGCTCCTATCTCAAGCTCGTGTCGAACGACATGGACATTACAACTACCAACGGCAAGACCGGGCTAACAGAACCGGTGCCGTATAAACGCGACAATCCAAGAGACAACTATCCAAAGGTCAACTCGCAGATAGAAACAGCTTGCGTTTGCACCAATACCGATCTCTTTCGAGCGCTTCTCATTGTTTTTTATCAGGAATGTCTGGAGCTTGCCCCGCTGCTTAAAAACACCGAGGCACCTAGCCTGCTCGCGCAAAACGAAGAGTTTTTCCCAGCCGCCATCAAAACAAGCGACCCGCGACAATTTCGATTATTCGATAATCAGCTGCCGGCAATCATCCGCTTTGGCGACGCTTTTGCATACGCAGCCAAAAAGCACTTGCCCGGAAACGAAACGGCTCAAAAGCTCGAAGAACATTTGAGCGATATAAAACGCATGAATAGCGCCCCCTTTATGCAGGCGTTTCGCAAGAACTATCTCGAGGCTATGCGCGAGAACCAAATCTACGCAAATGGAGACTTCCATACGTATGCAGAGCTTAACGACCAGGAAAACCTCAATAGGCTCGTAAGGCTTCAAGCTGTTATTGCAAAGGCAGGAGAGCTTTACTTCACCGAAGAGGAATGTTCCTTTGCAAGCCTTTATGCCCGCATCCTCCACGAGCTGCTGCTGTGCGGCATTATGCCGATAACATGCCAAACCTGTGGTTCGCTCTTTTTTCCGACCGGCCCTAACAGCAAGTACTGTGATCGATATAACGCGGCGACCAAGCTCTATTGCAACCCGCGGCACAACGCCAAAAAACATCTTGGTCGCAAATCACCCCGCGACGTCGCACTCAATATACGGAGAAAAGCCGACACGGCATACGAAAAGGGTTTAACGGATTGTGCCCACTATTTTGACAGCCTTGGCAATTTTGTTCTCGATGGTCTTGGCCCAACATACCAAGCGAGCGACCTAATTTCCGACGAGCTCTATGCGGCATGGCTGTCTATCGTCAACCAGCCCAATTGCAGGACAAAAATCAGGCGACCAGATAGGAACGGTTTTCCATACCCCGTACTGTGGTACGGATTCATCCTCAATGGCATACAGTATGTACAAGTCGAGTTTCCCGAAGCCGAGTACCCGGCGCTTTTTGAACGCTTGAGCCAGCTCGCCGAAAGCCCGCAATCAAAGTGCACGCTGAAGCACAAGGGACCCGGCGAGCACCCATACAGCTCATGGCTTATCAAGTTATACGAGTTGTTGGAGATCATTGCGCAAATTAATAGCGCCGACCAGGTGGCAAAGCCCATTCCATTGCTTGGAATAGATAGGGACGATTGTGTCTCGACCGACCCGACCGCCCAAGGCACACGGAGCGCGCCCGACGCATGCGTCTACAGCACCGGCACGATAGATAGCCTTAGCTTTACCGTGTATACGAAGGGATATGACCCGGAAAAGCGGGAACGAGCCTGATGTAGCGGCTTCGAGCGAAGCCGCCGGTCACGGGGTGGCACCGGGGCGCGGACGCCGCGGGCCATTGGGAGCAACCCTCCTCCGCTACCTGCGCGACGTGGCAGCGCCGCTGCGTCGTCCCTGTCGCCGAACATCGTCCTGAAGGCGCGGGCGGGTGTCCATGAACAGCCGCGCCCGCACTAGCCTGGGGGACAGCCGCCCCGCCACCAGCAGTGCGCCGGCACGCCTCGGCACCGCCAGGGTCTCCGCCTCCACGGGCAGGGCAACTTTCTCGATGACCTCGGCAGAGCACACGCCCGACAGGTCAACCCCGTTGTAGACGATTGGCCTCATGCGTTGCCCCTCGCGCGCCCGTAGATGTTACCGCTACTCTGAAAATGACCAGATGATCACCCAACAATCTTTGGCGAGTGGGGGCTGAACGCATCGTTGCCGTTCTGTTCATCCACCGCCCTGCGCCCCAGGCTTAAGGGTTCTGCCGCGTCATCTTCCACCCGCACGGACAGGACATAGTAGAAGTCGGCACCCTGATTCCCACGATCCCGCACGTAGCCAAGGTCGGCCAGGCGGTCGGCCAGCTCGTCCCTCGAAACCAGCTCATTCGAGGTTATGCGACACGCCACAGGCTCGATCTCGTAGGTGTTCGTCTGGCTTATGGCGTTCCGATAGAAGCGGAACCACGACGTGCGGAAGAGATCCTTATGGTGCGAGTAGACATGCCCGTCCTTAATGGCATAGAAGTAGAAGAGAAAGCGCCCGCCCTTGCGGAGCCTGCCGCTGCTTTCGAGAAAGTGATAGTAGTCATCGGGAGAGTCCCCTCGAATGTAGCCAATCACGAACGATTCGCCACCATGCCCGTAGGAGTCGCTATCCGTCTTGCCCGCGCTTGGAGGCTCAGCCACAACCATTTCGGTGAAGTAGCTCAGCCGGTTCAGCCGCGTATTGCTTGCCGTGTTCTCGCCGATGACCTTCTCTATGAAATCGCGCAACGCATTCTCTGCCGTCCTGCTGATGCTCGGCTTCATGGCGAAAGCGCCGACACCCGGCAAAATCTCCTCGAAGAGCCGGAATTGGCCCTTCTCGCCCGTTTCGCCCGACCCCGGATAAAGCACGTAGCTGCCAACCGTGCGCCGTATCGCGTCGTTGTACGTGTGCATCTTCAGCAGGTCACCGCGCTTGTAGGTGTTCGTGGTGGAGGCCGCCTTCTCCTCGTTAAGTTCCTCGCGCTCTGCCTCCTCGGTGCCCACATCCTTGCCGACAAGCCCCGTCAAGTCGGTGATGCGGTACTTGGCGTCGAAGTGGACGAATGCAACAGCTCCATCTTGCACTGCGGCTCGCTCGTTTGTATAAGCATCCGGGAATATCGCGAGCGTGTAGTCGGGTCTGAACGGTCTCGAGTACGAACCCTCGTAACGAGTGGCATGAAAGTCACGGGGCGAGAAGGTGCGGTTGTAGTAGAGGTTTACCTTCGCGCCGCACTGCGCAATCTGGAATGACTGGCAGGAGCGTACGCCCTGCTTGAGGGATATTGACAGCCCACCGTCGGGATTCGTCCCGATAAATGGGTGGTCATCGGTGCTTATCGGCTCGCACCCCTCGATCCCCCTTACGATGTCGTACAGCTCAAAGAAGATCCAGTACTCGTAGAGGAGGGCCACATTCTTCGATTCGCCCTCGTAGATGTCATCCTTGCCCTTCCAGTCGAGCTGCAGCGCCATATCGAGCATGGAATATGCGAAGAAGATCTGCGAGTATCCCTCGCGCTTCTGCAACACCTGGTTGTTCTGAGGCATCATCTGCAGGGTGCCGACATCGTCGAAGAAGGCGTCGCTGAGTATCGTATCCAGCATGGCGTGCAGCGCGGCGGCTTCGCGATAACACTCCGTCTGCCGAGTATCGCCCTTCTCGGCATCCAGGACAGTCATCAGAGAGGTGCAGATCCGGTCAATCTCATGCAGGGCAAATTTCACAAACCGATTGGCGGGCGTGTCGAGCAGGTCGTACTTGCGCGTGACGCTGACCATCTGGGGGAGGTAGACGCCTCCCGCATCGCCGCCGCAGTTCAAGCGCGTCCACATCCGGCTGTTCGAGAAGGGGTTCGTATAAAACCTCCGGGACGGCATGCCAGCCCCAACCGACCGCAGCTCGTCCTCGTGATCCAGCGTCCTATCAGGGTTCCTCTTTATCGCCTCGAAGAGGGCTTGGAGGTTCGGTTCGTAGCAGAACTGCCGCAGGAAGACGAACTGCTCAAGCAGCGTCTCGCGATTCTCGTCGGCTTGCTTGTAAACGTTCGACGTGGAGCCCGAGTAGTCAAGGAGCAGCGCAGCGCACCTTGCGGCAAGCTCCTCGGTGAGCTCGATGTAATCGTCTTCATAGCCAATCTTGAGCGGGACGACTTCGAACTGTAGCATCGGCGCATCAGCTTCCTCGCCGAATCGAATCCTCGAACGCCCGAGATAGTTCACGAACTGGAAGGTGACACTATTGCCGTTTCTGTCGCACCTGATATTCTTGCCTTCGTTTTGGAACGAGGCGCGAGGATGCAGGCCACCATCAGGGGTCCGCTCGTATTCGAGCACATAACATGTGGTTTCGTTGATTCGAAGCGTGGGACTCCCGTCAAGACCGTCCTTGACGGCGAAGGCTGGTGTTGAACCAGCGCCATTCTGGGATGCTTCCGGCTTGAGACCGAAACACGTCAGCCCGGTTAGCCCGGTCTGCTGTTCCTCGTCCCAATCGACTCGGTCATGCGCACCGCTCTGGTAGAGCCTGGCTATTGTTCTTCCATCCGCTGCAAAGCGGATTGCGCCGATGCTGCCGTCCATAGGCTAGATGAAGCTCGCATACTGCACGTTATCGAGTTTCGCTGCCATCTGGCTTATCTTAACGGAGCTCAGCTCGCCATCGCATATGTCTTTCAGGCTTTTAAGCAGATTGCCGATCTCACGCTTGTTACCATGGAGCTTCGGCAGCACCTTCTGGACAATCTGCTCATCGACAGAACGCTCGAGTTCGTAGTTCTCGCCGTCAAGCTCGTGCGCGGCATTAACGTACATTCGCACTTCGCGCACGGTGCGGAAGGCAAACTCATAGCCGCATTTCTCCAGCTCTTCATACAGCTTGCCGAACTTCTCGAAGATGGCGTTAGCATCATCTTCGCTGATGTAATTGGCTCCCTCCCATATGTCCTTGGCGAGACGCAGAAAAGCCTGGGGGACGCCGGAAGCTGCGACGGCAACGTCCGGCGCATCCTCGATGGCTTTGAACCCTGCGAGGACTTCGGCCTTCGACGGCTTGAACTCTATGACGTTTGCCCTGTCGAGCACCTTGGGGCTAAACATGTAAGTGGTCTCATCGATGTTCACGGTGCCGACAACGAACAGGTTCTGCGGATAGGGCAGCCTGTCAGCACCGCCATCGCCGTACCCATCAAGCACGATGAGGTTATCCTCGCCGATGGTCTCCATGTGGCTGAGGAAGTCTGAGAAATACCGCTCGACATGGCTCAGGTTCATCTCGTCGAGGATGAGGAAATACGGAACCTCGGGGTTAGCGTTGGCCCGTTCGATGAGTCTCAGTATGCCGGTCTCTTCGTACGCGCCTTTGCCGCCGTCTGCAATCGGGTTGAAGAAGCCCAGCACCTTGGTGTTGTCGGTCCAGTCGGCACCGACCGGGACGAGCAACCAGTTTGGCTCCCCGTCTTCATCCAAGACCTCAAGGTACTTTGCAAAACGCTTGGAAATCCGCGTCTTGCCTGTTCCGCTGTTGCCAGCAAGGATGACAAAGGGCTTTGCCAGTAGTGACGTGATGTAGCGCCTGGAGAAGTCGGTTTTAAATTCAGCTGGAAGGTTGTTTAGCTGAAAAGTCCTCTTCTCTCTGCTTGATGCTTTCGATGAATTCTTTGCAGCAAGGTCGATTAGTTGATGCATTGCGGGCAGCACGTCATCGCCTTGTTCGTAGTCGATGCCCTCTTCGGCAATCAATTGGCTCGCTATGAGGTTTCGCATGAACTCAGCCACGCTGTAATCAAACTCAAGTTTCCCTGCGTAAACGTCAGCGAAATACTTGAATGCCGTGGTCAGGCTACCAGCCCTCATCTTGCATCCGCGATTGCAAAGGGCAATAAGATCGTCAATTCTCGACTTGTAGTCGTAATCTATCGCACCCGAAAACTGCCCGTCTTTGTATCTGCTTCCAGTGGCGAAGAAGAGTTTCGTTAGCTCCAAGATATATGCATCTTCGGAGACGCCCACAGGCTTTACTTCGGCTGCATCCATCCAGAATGTCCTTTCCGCAAAACCGTCCTCTTGCAACGGCGATGAATCGTTTACTTTGCCCGTCACTGGCAACAACAGCAGTGCGGCAAACAAGTTGCCGACATTTGGACGCTTTGCCCCGTCTCCTTGTATTTGCACACGTACTTTTCCGCCTTTTTTTGCAACGGGATAACGCGTGCCAAGGGAGACAACTTGCCCAGTAGAGGGTACGACTACTTCCAAGATGATTGCGTGTCCGATAATGTCAACTGCAGTCAGCGTATCCCCGTTTGCAAGAGAGCCTGAACCTTTGAGTTCGTACTGTCCAGCACCACCTTGTCCAACTGTTCTCCCGCGAACGGATAGCGTATTCTCGCTATATATAGAATTCGGAATGGGATAGCTCAAATTCCATTCATCGACAAAGGACATGGCAACCACCACAATTAATCTGCTGCATAGTCAGCTATGCATCTAGCAACGTACTCAGCAAGCTTAACTGGCACGGCATTGCCAATCGCCTGCTCAATGTCTGTCTTGGACCCGACAAACTCAAACTCTTCGGGGAAGGTTTGCAGATAGCTGCGCTCCTTGTATGTTAAGGCTCTCACACCTTCAGAAATATCAGCCTTGTCGGCATGATGCCTCTTATATGCTGGCGGTATCGGACGGTTGGTGCCTCGTACCGTTACCGCTGGCTCGTCAATCGTGAAGACGCCCCTACGCTGGAAGTTGCGTGGATGCATGTAGAAGTATTGCGTGCCGAGCGAATCGCCAAGGTAATCCCTGACGGTCATCTGCTTGTCGCTCAGCCTTGAATCCAAGAGTTCGCCGAGAAAGTCATCTTTATCACCAAGATGACCGACAAGGATAAAGCGCCTGCGAATCTGAGGCACACCACATAGACTGGCGTTGAGGACGCGCCTCGTGAGACCGTATCCAGCATTGCGGAATATTTCCAGCGCCTCGGGCAGGACGTCCATCCGCTCGATATTGTAAACATTCTCCATGACGAACCACTCGGGTCTGACGTCCCGAACTATCTCAGCATATCGGATGGTGAGATTGGCCCTTTTGCCGCGCTGTCTGGCGCCCGCAATGGAGAAGTCCTGGCAAGGGGGGCCACCGATTATCATCGACGGCGAATACTCTTCAATTTTCGGGACCGCTTCCGCATCGTAAAGATCGTATTTGAATGCCGGGTGGTCGAAGTTTGCCGAATAGATGTCGACAGCCGCCTGCCAGTTATCAAACGCCGCCTTTATGTTGAAGCCCGCATTCTGGAATCCGAGCGACATACCGCCGCATCCCGAGAAAAGATCAACGCAGTCCATCGCTCACATCCCTCCTGTACTCTAGTAGCGCTCGTGCAACGTAGGTGGCAAGGTTTACCGGTACGGCGTTGCCCACCATCTGGTTGATATCCGTCTTACTCCCAAAGAACTTGAAAGACTCCGGGAAAGTCTGGATCCTACTGCGTTCCTTTGGAGTCAAGCACCGGGCTTGACTGAGGTCCGCCGCGTCGTTGGGGTGAAGCTTGTAGTTCGGCGGTATCGGCCTGTCCACACCACGAATAGTGACCGAGGGCTCGTCGATGCTGAAGATGGCCCGCCTCGTGTAGCTTCGCGGAATTCTGAAGTAGTAATCAATTCCAAGCTCGTTACCGAGATACTCACGAATTGTCATCTGATGGTCAGAAAGGCCCTTCTCAAGATATGGGTCGAGGAACCCGTCGGGCGCCCCAAGGCATCCGATCAAGAAGTATCTCTTGCGAGCTTGGGGGACCCCGCACAGGCTTGCATCCATCACTCGCCCACTCAAGCCATAACCCTGCGCTTTGAGGGTGGCCCGAATCGCTTCCATGGATTTGCTCGTTCGAACGCGTGGGACGTTCTCCATAACGATGAAGCGAGGCTTGCACCTCGCGATGATCTCGGCATATCTAACAGAGAGGATTGCGCGCCCACCATCCTCGGATCTCTTGCCGGCCTGCGAGAAATCCTGACAAGGAGGCCCGCCGATGATGATATCCGGAGCGAAGCCGGCAACTTCCTCGGATACGGAAACGTCGGAGAGATCCCTTTTGAAAACAGGATGCTGGAAGTTAGCGCGATAGACATCAATGGCAGCGTCCCAATTGTCGTAGGCAGCCACAACATTGACGCCAGCCTTTTCGAAGCCGAGGGACATTCCGCCGCAGCCGGCGAAAAGGTCAACTGCCGTTATGTTCCTCTCGTTTTCCACGCGCTCGGTCTCCATTTCGATAGATACAGACAAATAAATAATTATAATTTCGTTTCTTCCAACATGCTTCAAGATCAGTCGGCAACAGAACAAATCCAGTTGTAACGCTTCGCCCGGACAAGAATCGCTCGTGCTCGATTCGAGCTTATTGCCGCCCAGCAGGGCAACCACTGTCGCATGCTCGCCCGTCAGAGGCCGTCCGCGCCGCATCCGCGTCCGCTCCGGATGCCGCGCCGGGTCGGTCGTGCCGCGGACCGTCCCTCGCGGCACGCACCCTCCGCTCCCGCGAAAACCCGTTCAACACAAAGGCTTTTAGGTATAGCCTTATTGCTGTACGCCACGAAGTTCCCGCCCACTCACGCCCTCGCTGCCAAACGAATACGCATCCCTCTCTCTTCTATGGATGCAACGCTGCCGAAATATAAATCGACTCATGCGATCGCTCTCCGACCTCAGCTGAAACGTTTCAGAGCGCAACAATCTTGAACCTCGATCCACCCTCCAGACAAACCTCCTCAGTTCATCCATTACTATCGAAAAGATCTTCCATGAATTTTGACGGCCTGTTTCAGCTGTAATGGAAATAAAAACCAGCTTTTCGAAGTCGGCGCCACAACCAGGCAAGCATTTCCGAAATCGCAGCATCACATCGCTCGATATAAGTAATTTGCTACTGGTGCAACGGCCCCGAGCACCGTTCCCGCGCGACTCTATCGCAAATACGTTGCTTAGAACAGGGCACTGCCACATTTCAGCAAGCCAATCCGAATCCTCGTTTGGTCGGGAGATAGTCCAATTACCCTTTAAATATCATATCGTTGTGGTATTCAATAAACTCAGCTCGTGGGGCAAATCGCTTCGGAAGCGTAATCGGCTCTCCGTTGTAGCGCCACAAATTTACCGCTTCCTTGAAAGTAGCGGCAGGCTAAACGAGGGCGGTGAGTTCCTTTTCTACTTCTACGCCATTAAGGACGGGCACGTGTACTCCCATCATAAAGATCTCTTTCGTACGACCCATTTCCGCTTCTACAGGAACGCAATCAGCGAGACAAACACTTACGAACTTGAACCCATGCTTTGCAAGGTGAAGGCTAACGAGCTGGTTTCGAGAGACGAACTAGCCGACCGGCTGGCCGCCATTGGTTACGAGCGGAATCGTGGGAGCCAGGGGGTGGACTTCCACTACGTGCTTAGCGTGGAGGTCGAGAACGCTGCAGTTGTGCCGCTGAGTCTCGCGTGCGGATTGGTCGACGGGCAGAACGGCAACGATGCTTTCAGCCCGCACTCGCCGAAGTTGGTGGGATAACATTTCACGAGCATGTCGATTGGTACAGGAGGAAAGATTATGGACGAGAGAATCAAATCGATAATCCACAAAGCTGTTGATGATGCCGGGCGTTATCCGTTTCTCTTCATCGGCTCTGGCCTCTCCCGTCGTTACTGCGGCACGCCGGGATGGGAGGGGCTGCTTTCGGATATCTGCGCCGAGGTGCTTGACGACCCATATGCCTTCGCGCGCTTCAAGAGCCAGGCGAAGATTGCTGTCCAGAACGGCGAGGTCGAGTCCGAACTGCCGTACGTTGCCACGCTCATGGAAAGCGAAGTAAACCACGAGCTCTTTGCATCGGATGAATTCGCTGCCTTCCGCGAAGATCACAGTGACGAGCTTACCGGGGACGCTTCGCCCATGAAGATCTACGTCGCAGATAAGATCGCGAGAGCTCGTCTCGTCGAGAGCGCCGAAACTGAGAAGCTGGCGAAGGCGGGCAGGGAAAAAGTTGCCGGCATCATCACCACGAATTATGACTGTATGTGTGAGACCCTATTCCCTGGTTTCACGACCTACGTCGGAGAAAGCGACCTCCTGTTCTCTGACCAGGCTTTCTCTCAGGAGATATACAAGATCCATGGCTCAGTCTCGAGGGCGGGAAGCATCGTCCTGACCAGCGCTGACTATGCGGAGTTCGCGCAGAAGAGGAAGTATCTCTCGGCGAAGCTGCTCACCCTCTTCGTCGAGTATCCCGTCATCTTCCTCGGTTATTCGATTCAAGACGAGAACATCAGGTCGATACTGGGTGACATCTGCGAATGCCTACCAGATGACAAGCTCAAACGGCTGGGCAAGCGGCTCATCTTCGTTCAGCACGCAACCGACACCTCTGTTGGCGAGATTGCTATGAGTTTCGGTGGCCGTACGCTTTCGATGACGAAGATCACCACGGATGACTTCGAGTCGATCTACGATGCGATGCGCAGCTTCCGGAAAATGTATAGCACGCGATTTATCCGCGAGTTGAGGGGCAGCGTGTTCAGGCTTGCGGAGCATATCGACCCGAGTTCCGACATCATCGTCTCAGGGATAGACAATGTCCTCAACGACCTTGACCCGGACCAGAAGATCGTCATCGGCCTGTCGGTGTCACCAAGTAGCATCGGAAAGCCGATTTCACCTGAAGATATCTTCGAGGACATCGTGCTCGATAACCTTCGCTATGACCCAAAGTTCATCGTCGAGAACTACCTCAACATGTACGTGCGCCAACGGCCCAACAACATGCCTGTCTTCAAGTACACGCGCGGACTCGGTGGAGAGGTCGGTAAGGACATAGCGACTTATCTCCCAACGCTCACCTCGATTGATAGCTATCGAAGCGAAACGTTCCGCAAATCGATGCCTGCGACTCGTCGCAGATTCGAAGGGTCGCTGAGCATAAAGGGCCTTGCGAATGCATGCGCGCCAAAGAGCCCGTTCGCGTTCATCCCGTGCCTTTCAGAGGAAGAGATGGACGTCGACGACTTGGAAGCGTTGCTGAAGCGGGCACTGGCTGACGTGGGAAACGACCCTGCCAAGAAGAGGGCTCTGTTGAAAGATTCGCATTATCGGAAGTGCGTCCGCATCTACGACTTCTTGCGCTATGGAAAGTAGGAAGTCCCCCAACCTTCACCAATAGTCCGGGCAACGGCATCCGAACCTAGATCCAGTTGGGGGACATGCTCCCGAACTATGCACGGTTTCCCGCGCAAAGCTAGTTTAGCAAAGAAATGTGGAGATTGGCGGTTGGGCGCTTGAGATTCCTGCCAACTGCCGCACCCCTTGAATATCAACTTCATCCGAACACCTCCCAAATTCATCCGTACATGTACGGATGAATTTGGGAATCCGATACCCTGAGGGCCGGGTCGGCCGGCCCCGGGAGATCGGAGGACGCCATGTCCGGAAAGAGCGGGAAGGGCGCCGCGAGGGCGGTCCCGAGGGCCCACGGCAGGCGATCGGCGATTTCATGCAACTACGGCTGAAGTGTCTTTATGTGGTTCAGCGCACCCAACAGTACCGTTTGATTTCGCTCAAAGCATAAACGAAACCATGCATATATTCCCAAGGCAATCAGGCATGGCGTCACGAAAACCCCGGCAGCGATTGAATTGTTGCCCGCCCATGCAGACAGACACCCTCCGACCGTAAGTGAGATGATCATGCTGATCACGCTGGGGGCCCAACTCGTATAATGCACCCCACTCACCGCCTGTTCGACTATTTCGCATTTCTTTTTCAGGCTAATGTCCTCATCCACTTCACCAAGAGAAAAGTCCACTCCCGAAATTAAATCGAGCAATTCAGCCTCACTGTAGCCGCCTTCCTTGAATCTTTTAATGAAGAAACCTCCTGGTCCAGGCCCACAGATAGGACGGTTTACACGAAACAGTTCCTTATAGGCGATTCCCATTGTTAACTCCTTAAAGTGCAGATGCTATTTACGCTATCGTTCTATCATTTCGTCCGGACAGATTTTTATCGGACCGTCGGCAACCGTTCACAAGGACATCCCGTTCAGTAACTCCCCGCGCTCCTCATACCCGCGCTCGAGCTTCTTCCCAAGCTCCGCAGCGCAGCGCTTCGTTTCCTCGGCAAACAGGTCATCGATAGCCCTGTCAATCCGCGTGCAAGTCTGCCGATGCTCGTCCTTCCAGGGCAGGTTGAGTCCCAAACTCGCGTCCCAATAGCCGCCGAGTTTGGCGTTAATTACTTCCTCGGGATACAGCACGTCGCGGCGAATGTCCTCAACTACATCGTCCTCGTCCATATCGCAGGCCGCATCGCCCTGCTCGAGGAACTTGCGCAGCTCCTTTTGCGCCCGGATGTTGTTCAGCATGCGAACACACACCACGGCCAAAAAGCGATAACGTTCGCATAGATCCCACTCGCCTTCGAGCCATACGCGAAAGCCCAGCATTTCGCTCGCGGACTCATCATCCATCAGGATCAATTCCCACGGAAGCACATTGGCGAGTGCGTCCTCCCCCAGCCTTTGCACGCCGTCGCGCATAAAGATGCACGGCTCCACGTCGTAATAGCCAAAACCGTGGCCCGCATCGCGACGATTGATGACATGCTTGGGCAACAGGATGATCTTGTCGCTGGGCTCGGGATCTATCTTCCGCAGCTTTTTGACCTTGCGGCGGGCGCGCTTTAGGCTGCGTTCGCTATCGCCACGGCCGCGGCCGTCCGGCTTGCCGCCGTATCGAAGGGCAACCTCACGCGCCAGGATCTTTGTGTCCGCAGCGCACAGCAGGTCGCTCACGGTGGGCAGGTCTTCCCACTCAATGCCATCGACGTCCCAAATCCTGTTCATGTTCAACCTCTTTCTGGCTGTGAATTTACGCACTTGTTCGCCCTGCACAACGTACTTGTAAGGCATGCGCCCCGCTAGAGCGCCTTCTTGCTGGGCGCAATCACCTCGTCCACCAGGCCCAGCTCCAGAGCGCGCCTGGCGTTGCACCAGCAGTCGCGCTCGGTGAGCTCGTGGAACTCCTGGGCGCTCAGGTTGCCATGCTCGGCCAGCAGCTCGTCCAGCTCGGCGCGCATGGCCGCTGTATGCTGGGCCACGATCTCGATATCGGTCTGCTGCGCCATGCCCATGCCGCCCATCAGTTGGTGGATGAGCACCTGCGTGTGGCGGTACACCTGACGGTGGTCGCCGCAGGCCAAGATCACCGCGGCCATCGAGGCCACGACGCCCTCGCCCACCGTGATCACGGGGCAATCGAGCGACTGCATGGTGTCGATGAGCGCCAGCCCCGCCGTGACGCTGCCGCCCGGGCTGTTGATGATGAGGGTGATGGGCTCGGTCGCACTTTGATGCTCCAGCACCAGCATGGACTTAATAAGGCCGTTGCAGGTCGCATCGTTGACCTCGCCCTCCAGCAGCAGCACACGGCTGTTGAGCAGTTCGCTTGCCATATCGACAGCGGCAACACGGCCGTCCTTGGACTTCTTTATGATTCTGGGCTCACGATACATAACGGGCATGGCAATTCCCTTCTAAACGGAATCGGTAAGGAGGCAAAAACTGGACCGCACGGCTTACGACTAACGGAAGCCGTGCGACAAAACATGCAAGATGGGGTACACAAAGCTGCAAGGGCTAATCCCTCAGCCACTTGGCAGCATTGGGATGATCGGCGCAAAAGTACTTCTTGGCGCGGAAGGGACGCATGCCGGTCACCTTGACCAGGCAATCGGTGCGGGGCATAAGCCCAACCTCGCCTGGGGTCATCACGCAACCGCGCACATCTACGGCAGTGCGCTCGGCGCCCACGTACTTGGTGCCCAAAACCGACTCGCCACACAGTTCGCTTATGTAGTTCTGCGTCGCGATGTTGCCGCCGCCGCCCATATAGACCAAACTATCGCAGTTATCGAGGATGGTAAGCGCCGTGGATTTGCCGTACACGACATCGAGCTGGCTCAGCGATTGCGCACACATCAAAAAGCTAATGCCGCGACTGCGCACAGTCGCAATGCTGCGCTCAAAATCGGGGATGCGGCCCACATTGGGAAACTCATCGAGCACAAACTGCACGCGACGCTGCAAATGGCCGCTGGGGCTGGCATCGGCACGGCGCTGGGCAAGGTTAAACAGCTGCTTAAGGGCAACGTTCGCAAGCCATGCATTAGCCGAATCGTTGTCGCTCACCTTAAGATCGATCATGCGCTTGCCCTCGTCAATACGATCAAGACGCATCTCGTCATTCTCAAAAACGCGCATGAGCTGAGGCGTCTTAAGCCGCGAGATAGTTGCATTGAGCGTGATCAGAATACTCTTAAGCGTCCTATCTGCCGCACCTCGAAAATCGCGATACTGCTCAACGCCATACAGATCAGCGTTCTCCGCACCAAACTTATCGAGAAACTCCCTGGACTCCACCTCTTCTACAAGGTAGTCCAACGGGAATCGCCCCTCACCATCTCCCGTAACCTTGATGAGCGCAGCCAGTTTAAAGACGTTGTTCATCTTAAGGTAGCGGCGCGGGGCATTGGGGTCCTCACCCGGCGTAAGGGTGCCGGCAAGGGTCTCCAGGAGGAACAGGATTCCAACAATCGCTCGAAGCAGCAGGTCGCTCGCGTTATTCCAGAACGGATCATACCTAAGGCTACGGCCGTCAGGATCGACCCCCTCCATGATTGCCGCCACTGTGGTGGGGATATCCTCGACATCCATCACGTAACGCAGAGGGTCGTATCCGGCCGACTGCTCGGGATTAACAGTATCGAGAACCGTTACCTCGTAGCCGTCCTCTTCAAAGCCTTTCCCCGTACGGCGCAGCAGCTCACCCTTGGTGTCTGTGACCACATAACAGCATTCGTGGTGATTGAGCAGGTTGGGCAAAATGAAACTCGCCGTTTTGCCGCTGCCGGTACCTCCAAAGGCAAAAACATTGTTGGACACACTCGTCTCCCAATGCTTGTCGTCCTCGTAGAACGCCACCGTGGCACCCTGCGCCAGGATCACGTCGCGCTGCTCATCGCCGGACGACAGCGCCCGCATCTCCTCCTTAGTCGCCCACTTCTTGGTCTGATACTCCGTTTGCTGCGCGGCCTCGTAGCCGTACATCTTGATGACTGGCATGGCGTGACCCCTTTCTTGTCCGTGGCGTTAGTGGTTGTTAAGCAATGCGATCGTCGCCGTCGTCCTCATTGAGCTGTGCCGAGTGCGGCGACTTGGTCGCGTGACCGATCAGGCGCTCGGCCTGCGCCAGATAACTCTCGCGAGCAGCAGTTGAGACCGTTGTGTCGCCCAGGTACGCAAACAGTGCATGGATCATCAGCTTGTCAAGCAGGTCGTAATCTTTATGATGCTTGATATTGAGGAGATAGCGATTTTCGAGTCCGTGTACTTTGTTGGTCAAATCGATTTCCATCTTTTCCTCCATGTAATAAAAAGTGTGTCGTTCGTCCAAAAGTGCCTCAAACGGGCGTTTGACGCATAACTCAAAGTTGAAACGCGGACTCGTATCGAACACGCGTCGCTGCACCTTGAGGTAGCGCTTATAAAACATGACGGCATCATCTTCATCCGCCGTAAAGCCACGCGATCCATCGCGGTGCAGCCGGTCGCATGGCTTTCTGCCATCGGTATGGCGCACGAAGGAGGACGGGATATAGGCACCCTGCTTGGTGCTGTACTTCATCCCTGTCGCAACTTCCTCGAACAAGAGAACACCAGCCGATTTAAAGCCCGCAGTACGCCCGTGCCTAAACATACTCACCACAGTCGCTACACTGCCTATGCGGCTATCGCGCGGGGGAAAATACAGTGGCAGCAAAGCGAGTGTCGCGGCAGTCAAAAGTTCGCGGGCCTCGTGTACATCGGCTCGATACTGCTCGGGCACCAGCCCGGGAATATCGGGCGAGCGCTCTTCCAGCACGCCAACGAGCGATTTGGCCAGGCGCTCGACGTTCTTCTCGCCGCAGTACGGACACGGAAGAGACCGTTCTACCTTTCCGTTCATTTCGCACATGTCGCGGAGATCCTCGTCGATCGCACTGAGGAATGCCTCGTAGATGTTGTCCCGTTTCTTCATGAATGTTTCTTTCTATCCGGTTTCGGGTGTTTGGTGTAAGTCTGTTCTAAGTTTTAGAATGCTCTGAGGTATGGATGATGACAATCGACCTAACCTGCAGCTTCGTTAGTGAAATCACCCTGCTTGATAGCGCGGTTTGCCTAAAGGCTGTGTAGCGATTGCATCAAGCAGTTGGTATTGAGTTGGTTTTGGATTGCTTCGAGGATAGCACAGTAGGCTGTTCTCGTCATTAGAAATTTTTAAATTTTTCTGCTATTATATAGCCCACCAAGAAGAAAGGGCTCTATACATGCGTGAAACAACATCATTGCCACGTCTCACCGCCGCCGCCCTCTCGCGCGCGCTTAACCTAGAACAAGGCAGCCGCCTACTCACCGTTCGCCTACCTGGCGCCATCGGCTGCGAGGCGCTTCGTGAATGCTTCAGGCTGAACGGCAACGGCGTACCTAATATTTGCGAACTTGAGCCCGGCAAGCAGAACACGGGCAATGACAACGCGGCGCCGGTGTTTATCGATGCCACAGCTTGCGTTCGCAAACGTTTTCGCGAAATCAACAGCGCATGTGAGGCGCTCATTAATGATCTGGAGCCTGGCTACCTGGGCTTCTGCGATTGGGAGGCCTATCTCTGGTGCCTGTATGCACTAGCCCTCTCCGGTCGTACTCGAGCCGCCGTACTGCTGCCGTTCGAGTCTTTGGACAACGCCGAGCAGGCACGCGCGATTCTGTTGCGCGAGGGGCTCGTCGAAAGCGTCCTATATCACCCGCTCGCCGAATCTCCGATGCACGGCATGTACGCACTTATTGTATTGTCGACGGGAAATCGCAGCGTTTCATTCCGCAATGCCGCCACGCCCATGCCACGCCTTCGGTTTGCCGACGGGGCTCGCTACCCCAATCTTCCCTTGGCTTTCTCCCCTGACTGGAGCGGCATCGAGTGCGACTCACGCAAAACGGTTTCCATTGAAACCGTCGAGCTCGAAACGCGCAAGCTACTCCAACACCACGCCGCGCTCTCCAAAGGCAGGGTTGGCCTGATCTCCGTAGCTCAAAACTACAGCGCAACGCTCGGCGACAGCTTTATGCGCGTGGTGCCGTTTATGCCCCGAGACAGCACCACCTCGGATGACATCGACGCTGTCGAGGTGCGCCGCATTTCATCTCAGGATTTCCGCAACGGCAATTTGCTGCCCAAGGATGTTGCGGAAGGCGCGTCGGAGCTGGATTCCGAACCTGTAAAGGTAAGTCCAGACGTGTTGGCTCGTTACGAGCTTCGTTGCGGCGATATCGTCATGCCGCGCATACTCGGTCGTTACGGCGCGTCGAACCTACTTGTGGTCGGCATCGATGATGCAAAGCAGCATCTAGTTGCCTCGCACAACACCACCGCCATTCGCCCGGCGATTCCAACGATGACCGACGAGGAGCGCATGGTGTATGCAGAGATGGTCGCGGCGTACCTCACCGACGGCCATGGGTCCATAGTTTTGCAGGTATTGTCCGACAATCAGTACAGCCACGCCATCCGCCCTACCGATCTGTTCGAGATCGAAGTCCCACCAGCACTCGACCCGCGTACGCGCGAGTATAGCGAATCCATCAATCGCTTTGCCGAGGTCGTAAGGGCCAAGAAACAAGCCGAGGCCGCTGTCGCCCAAGCCCAGCGCAACCTCGAAGCCGCAAAGAAGGCCGTTACTCAGGTGGTCGACCAGGCCTGTGAGTAGCGCATACATAGGCAGTAGAAACGTCTTAAGCCGGCGGCAGGAACTAATCCTGCCGCCGGCTTAACTATCTAGCCTATTCCCATCCCGTGGTCTGAGGATTCCATTTGCGCACATTCGCCGAATGATTAAAGCACGGTGTATACAACCGATTGACGACCCCTTCTGCCCCAGCAATGTTCCCCGCGAGATCAAGTACCCCCGCCTGCCTCGCCATCTTTATGTACTGCGCAGAACCATTTTGTTTCCACCAGAGAGGCGCCACGAACTCTTCCGGCATTGCCACCTTGCGGGCAGATGCTTCTTTCTCGACCCTCTCGACAAGCGTAGTCCCATCGACGAAGCAAGTTTTCGCGTACACCAAGATGTCGACTATATCCTTGATTCGCGAAGAGGCACGGCCCTCATGCATCTCTACCATTGCGAGCAATTTATCTGCAAGGGCACTCTCCACTCGGCATACTCGATAGTCGCAGACTGGGAGCCCCTCAATATTCAAACGATCGATCGGCGCAAGAACCTCAGGCTCAAGTCCCCGCACTTCATCAATTACCAAGTCAATTGAAATTGGCTGCAGCTTCTTGGTTCCCATAAAGGGGGTGAACCACACCTTCGCACCACACCGATACTCATCTTCTTTTTTGATCTGCTCTGCACGATCAAAGACAAACGAAACGAAATCCTCCAGATCAATCGAAGCCGCCCGCGCCAGATCGGCAACAGCCTCTTCGAGGCTCTCCTCTTGAGCAACCAAGTCAATATCTCTTGTGACACGCGCATCGAGTGTTCGCGCCAGGACGCTTTGGCCACCCTTGAGTACAAAGCGGCCGTCATCTTCTGAAAAAACGCGACATAGGAAGCGATGAAAGTAGAAACCGACGATCGCCCGATTAGTATCCATCGGCGATTCTCTTGCGGCATCCCTAACAGCCATCTCCAGTGCGGCAGGTGTTTTGTACTTCACCATGTCCTCCGTTTTTCATTACTCGTTCAGCGCCGTCAACAAGGGCATCATCAACTCGCGTCGTTTGGCGGTTTTAGAGTTCTCCTCTACAAGATCTTTCAGCCGCTGTATCTCGAGCCCTCGCCCAAGCGCGTCGTTATAGGCATCGATAATTAATGAGGGGTCCTCGCAATCGAGGCAAAGATCAACAAGCGTGCGCTCGGGTTTAGTTACCGGCAGGCCGTCGAGCCAGACGATGTCCTGCTCAGCGATCTCGCGCTTTGCAAAAGAAAGGGATTCGTTTCTCGTATTGATGCGCATGGGCGCGGTCATCCTGTAGGGGGACAGATAGAAATCGCCCATTTGCTGTAGGTTCGCCGCTGTCGTACCGCTCACGGCGATGCCATCCCACTGGCGTTTTCTCTCCCACGCGCAAAGGGAGGGATTGGTGAGTTTCCAAAAAGCGTTGAGCTCGTCAGTGTCTCGGCGCTGCGTGCCCGACATCCGGTAGGCGCCGTGGCATATCCGTTCAAGACGCCCCACGCGGCATGAGTGTGCCAGCGCATCTCGAGAGATGTTCATACGAGCCGCCTGGGCTGTGGTGAACACGCCCTCACTCTCGGAAAGCTCGCTTATCGCCGTTATGTTGCTAAAGTACTTCATGTTGCAATTGTAGGATATTCTCATGCTTTTGCAACGTGATTTTGATTCCCTATGACCGGCGTGCTTTGCGTACCCCTTTTCTGCCACCACTTTGTCATCGGCCCACCATCCCCTGCTATCGAGGTCTAATACTTTTCCGCGAAGTGAACGTCTGTTTTTGGACCCCTGGAGCATCCGCATTTTTCAACGGCATAAACGCAGGATTCTGGCATCAAAGCCGCAGGAAACGGCACCCGAAAAGTGTCGATGCTTCGGGGGTCCGTTTTCACTCATTCACTTCTCGGAAAAGTATTAGACCTCGCTGTCAGCCGTCCCAAAGATCAGACTGCACCTCCTTCACGCCACGCAAAACCTGCCTTTTCTGCCCCCGCCCGCCTCCGCGCCACCCAAAAACTCATCCACTATTAATCTTGGCTCAAGAATCGCTTAATCTATAACCTGCACTATAGAGTTCGACCAAGGGCGGGGCGGCACCGCGCAACGCAGGCCGCCGAACGCAACGCTCGCGCCCGGGCAGATAGCCCGGCGTCGCGCCCATCGAACGAAAGGACAGGTCATGGACGACCTCGAAAAAGTTGAAACCATCCGCACCAAGTGCAACGTGAGCTATACCGATGCCAAGGCCGCGCTCGACGCCGCCGACGGCAACGTTCTGGACGCCATCATTTGGCTCGAGTCGCAGGGCAAGACCCAGACCACGTCGGCGCACGCCGCCACCGAGTCCGCGCCGGCCGATGAGCCCTCGGCCGAGATGGTCGCCGCACAGGCCGCCTACGAAAAGTCGAGCGAAAAGACCGACTTCTCCAAGAAGATGGACAGCGTGTGGGAGTACCTCAAAAAGCTCTTCCGCCTGAGCCTGGACACCAAGTTTATCGCCACGCGCCGCGATGCGATCATCCTCAACATCCCCATCCTGATTCCCATCGTCGCCCTGTTTGCCTGGGGCGCCACGATATGGCTGATGCTGATTGGTCTGTTCTTTGGCATGCGCTACCGTATCGACAGCGACGGCGACGTGCCCGGCAGCATCAACAACCTGATGGATCACGCCGCCGATGCCGCGGACGGCATCAAGCAAAATCTGAACGACGACAAGTAATCGCAGACGGGGGCACGCATGGCACGGATCCTTATCGTAGAGGACGAGGAGAAAATCGCCCGCTTTGTGACGCTCGAACTGGAGCACGAGGGCTACCAGGTGGAGCACGCCGCCGATGGCCGCACCGCCGTTGACCTGGCGCTGGAGCGCGACTACGATCTGATTCTGCTCGATGTGCTGTTGCCGCAGCTCAACGGCATGGAGGTCCTGCGGCGTGTCCGCAAGCACAAGGACGTGCCGGTGATCATGGTCACCGCGCGCGATGCTGTGATGGACAAGGTGGCCGGGCTCGATGCCGGCGCTGACGATTACCTGACCAAGCCGTTTGCGATTGAGGAGTTGTTCGCACGGATCCGTGTGGCGCTGAAGCGCTCGGAGGCCGTGCGGACGGCTTCGGGCGTTGGCGGCGCCGGCGTCAGGGCGGGTATGGCGGGCGGCGCGGGCGAGAGCGCCGTTGCGATTCCCCCGGCCAGCAACTCGACCCAGGCCTCCGCTTCACCCTCCCCTGCCACGCTCACCGTGGGCTCGGTTGCGCTCGACCCCGACCGCCGCGAAGTCACGGTCGGCGGCTCGCCCATCGCGCTCACGGCCCGCGAGTTCGACGTCCTCGCCCTGCTTATGGCACATGCCGGCACCGTGCTCACGCGCGAGCGCATCGCGCACGAGGCACTGGGCTACGAATACGTAGGAGACACCAACAACGTCGACGTACACATCGCGCACCTGCGCGCCAAGATCGAAGACGCCGGCGGTGCCCGCATCATCCAAACTGTGCGCGGGGTGGGCTATGTCTGTCGCGCGTAACGCCGAGACCAAGCGCGTCACCTCCATCGCCCGCGCCATCAACTGGAGCTACATGTGGCGCCGCTTGGTGAGCTACGTCTGGCTCGATCTGTTGCTGGTGGTGATTGCGGCGGCGATCCTCGTCTATGGATACAACCAGACGCTGCCCGACAGCGCGTTTACCGCAGGCTGGATTCCCGGCGCCACCGTTCACGGCATGTCGCTGACGCCCGCGCGCGGCTGGGACCTGACAACGCTCACCTACACCGTCGAGCTTGCGCGCACCAGCAAGACCTTCCCCCTCGCGCAGGACCTCGTCACGCTATGGCCTCTCTACCTTGTCGTTGTGGGTTGGCAGGTCATCAGCGTGCTCAACATGCTCGGCGGCGCGAGGCGCGTGCGCCGCACCATGGCGCCGCTCAACGACCTGGCTTTGCGCGTGGACGAGCTCGGCCGCATGCAGCTCTCCGGCGGCAAGATGGAAACGCTGGAGCAGGCCATCGAGCGAGCAAGCGTCGATTCGCCGAGCGTCACCACTGGCGACGCCGACCTGGCGAGCATCGAGGTCGCGCTCAACCGCCTGCTGCGCCAGATGCAAGAGGCCAAGCTGCAGCAGATGCGCTTTGTCAACGATGCGAGTCACGAGCTGCGCACGCCCATCGCGGTAATTCAGGGCTACGTAAACATGCTCGACCGCTGGGGCAAAGACGACCCGGCCGTGCTGGCAGAGTCCATCGCCTCGCTCAAGGCCGAAAGCGAGCACATGCAGGAGCTCGTGGAACAACTGCTGTTTTTGGCACGCGGAGATGCCGGCCGCACCGTGCTGCGGCGCGTGAATACCAACCTGGCTGCACTGGTCGGCGAGGTGTGCGAGGAATCGCAGATGATTGATGCCGGGCACACATATCGGCTGGCTTTTGACGCTGCGTTTGCCAGCGACCCGCGCTGCGACGCGTCCGTCGATGTCGCGCTCGTGAAGCAGGCTCTGCGCGTGATCGTGCAAAACGCCGCTAAGTATTCGGACGCGGGAACGACCGTCACATTTGGCATAACACCCGAAGCGGGCACGGGCGCGGTCGACATAGCCGTTGAAGACGAGGGCATCGGCATGAACCAGGAATCCGCAGCTCACGCGTTCGAGCGGTTCTACCGCGCCGACAACGCGCGCGATGCCGGCGCACAGGGTTCGGGCCTGGGGCTCGCTATCGCCAAGTGGATCGTCGACAGCCACGGCGGCGTCATCGGTGTGACCTCGGTCGAAGGGGTCGGCAGCCGCTTTACGATTCGCCTGCCGCGGTAGGAAGCCCCCTCGTGAATCGAGGTCTAATACTTTTCCGCGAAGTGAACGTCTGTTTTTGGACCCCTGAAGCATCCACATTTTTCGTCGGCAAAATCGCAGGATTCTAGTATCGAAACCGCAGGAAACGACGCCCTTAAAGTGTCAATGCTTCGGGGATCCGATTTGTCTCGTTCACTTCTCGGAAAAGTATTAGACTTCGGTTTTTTGAACGTTGCAAAAGTCAACCCCTCGGCATAAATAAAGGGATAGGGCCACGCGGCTCTATCCCTTTTTGCTAGCTATAGCAGCTTGTGCGCTAGTCGCGGCACAGGTGCACGGCGAAGCCGGCGAACTCGCGCTTAAAGTACACGAGTTTGGTGCCGCCGTCGGGCAGCAGCACGCGCGACTCCTCGTTAACCTCGAGCCCGCGCTCGGCAAACCACTTCTCGGCCGCATCGATGTCGTTGACGGCAAAGCCAATGTGGCCCTTGGCGCCACGACCGTTCTGCTTCATGATCTCGACCAGCGAATCGTTAAAGTACGAAACGGGGGTCTCGATGACGGGCAGGCCCATCATCGTCGAGAACAGCTCCGCGATCTCCAGGGCGTCTGCCGGGTCGGTGGCGTTAATGCCCACATGGGCAACGCGCATGCCAAAGAGCTCGACCGGATTGGCGTTCTGCTCACTCATACAGGCAGCGCCTACTGAGCCATAACGTCGAGGACGGCCTTCTCGGCAGCGACGCGGTTCATGCCGGTCATGAAGGGCACGCCGCTCACGTACGGGCAGGTGAGGCCCTCGGGGGCAACGGTGGTGGCGATCAGCAGGTCAGCGCCCTCGTCGCAGTAATCCTTGGCCTCGGAGATGGCGCACTGCACGATCTCATACTTGCCGGCATAACCGTTGGCGTCGAGCAGGGTGGCGACCTTCTGGGCGACGAGCGTGGAAGTAGCAGCGCCAGCACCGCAAGCCAAAACGATTTTCTTCATAGGTAATGTCTCCCTTCATGGTTTACTTTAGGTAAGTGTACCGCAGCGAGCGATGTCACTCGGCCTCGATGAGCTTTTATGCCAGTTTGCTTGCGCGCTGCGTATAATACATCCAGTACGTGTTGTCATACCGCTCGCTTTATGAGCGACTAAGGACCCTAATATGCCCGATTCCCGCACACTCTGGACCGCCGTCGTTATCATCTGCATCGCCGTGTCGGTGTTCTTTAGCGTCAAAAAACGCACCACGTTTAAACGCCTGCAGCAGCTCATGGCCGCCAAGCAGTGGGACGAGTTCGATCGTTTGCTCGACGGCAAACTCACCAGCATGCTGTACCCGCGCTACAACCGCGACTACCTGCGCCTGAACTCCTATCTGCTGCGCGAGGACCATAAGCGCGCCGACGAGATGTTCGACCTGCTGCTGGGACTCAACCTGCCCAAGATGCAGCGTGTCGACCTGGTCATTAAGGCCTTTAACTACTACGTTGGCCAGGAGGACCGCAAAAAGTCCAAGGAGCTGCTGCACGAGATCAAGGGCTTTGAGGGCGGTCAGGCCGAGGCAGTCGCACACGAGTGCCAGCTGATGTACGACACGATGATCCTCAAGCGCCACAACGACATTCCCGAGCTGGAGCGCATGCTCAAGGAGGCCGGTGACGACAAGGTCAAGAGCTGCCGCCTGGAATACCTGCTGGCCCTGCAGTACCAAAACAAGGGTGACGAAGCCAAGTTCCAGGAGTTCCTGGAGAAGTCGGGCCAACACTCGATGGCCGTCAACGCGTAACGGACGGCTTGTGCTAGACTTCTAGTCTCACGGGGGCGTGGCGGAATTGGCATACGCAGGAGACTTAAAATCTCTCGCCGCAAGGATTGTGGGTTCGAGTCCCACCGCCCCTACCATGTGATTGCTTACGAGCCCGTGTCCCGTTGGGATGCGGGCTCGTTTCTTTTGGACGCCGGCGGGACTCGAACCCGCGAGGGGGCGAGCACCAGGCGGACGCGCAGCGTCCGCAGCGAGCCGACGAGGGCGCCGGCAGGCGGCCGAAGCCGGTGCGGATTTGCGAAGCAAATACGCGGACGTCCCACCGCCCCTACCATATGGAGCTTTCGAGCCCGTGTCCCCAAGGGATGCGGGCTTGTTTCTTTTAGATGCCGGTGGGACTCTAAGCTGCGGTGGAATAGATCCTGTTTATACCGTTTATCAGCTTATTTAGGAACTATTTCACCGCAACTCAGAGGAAGACGGTTAAAGAGCGCTCAGGCTGGGGACCCAGGCGATGGTGGGGGTCGCGCCGTCGAGAACCTCGTTGATGGTGGCGGCCATGCCGGCAAGCAGGCTGTTCTCGCTTACGGTGAGCGTGTCGTAGCCGCCGGCTCGCATGAGCTCGCGGATTACCACGGCGCCAGCCAAGATCACGCCCGCGCGTTTGGGCTGCACACCCGGTAGCGCGGCGATGCTGTCCGCGTCCAGCGTGGACATGCGCTCGATAGCGGCCGAGACCTGCTCCAGCGAAAGCTCGCGCAGGTGCACGAAGCTCGAATCATACGGCTCCAGCTCGTGGACCAGAGCCACCAGCGTAGTCACCGTGCCGCCCACTGCGACCAAGCGTTCGGCGCGCTCAAAGTCGACAGGCAGACTCTCAAAGTAGCCCGCAAACTGCTCGTTTGCCCATGCGGCAGCGGCAGCAAGCTCGCCGTCCGCAGGCGGCAGCGCCGAGAAAAACCGCTCCGTCACACGGCGGCAGCCAATGTCCAGCGAGCGCGTCCCTTCTAGCGCAAAGACGCAACGCTCCGGCGCATAGACGCCCGTCGCGAGCTCCGTGGATCCGCCACCCGAATCGGCAACAATAATGCGCTCGCCGGCAAAGTCGTGCGCCACGCCAAAAAACGTCAGGCGTGCCTCGACCTCGCCCGGAATCACCTGCGGTTCGAGCCCCAGCTCGCGCAGGCCGTCCAGCAGCAGGGCGGCATTGGACGCATCGCGCGCGGCACTCGTGCACGTGGTGCAGATGCACACGGCCCCAAAGGCATGCGCCTCGTCCACAAACATGCGACACGCGGCGAGCACACGCTCGACGGCCGCCTCGCAAAAGCGGCCCGTCGCGTCCACGCCCTCGCCCAAGTCGGTGATCTCGGTATGCTTGGACGATTCCACGATCGCCCCGGCCTCGACCTGCGCTAACACCAGTCGCGACGACACTGTTCCCAGGTCGATCGCGGCTACCTTATAGCGTTTGCAATCTGCCATTGCAGGCTCCCCTCCGGGCGCTATTTGCCGTTGGACACGACCGTCTGGCCCTCGACACCGTTAAACCCAAACAGCATGTCGAGCGCCTGGATGTACCACGGCGCGTCCTTACCGACGTCTTCGATTTCCTTGGCAACTTCGCTGGCCTTCTTGGCGTTCGACGACTTCTTGCTCGAAGACGAATCCGAATCGTCGTCCAGGCCCTGCACTTCAATTCTCTTCTCGCCGGGCATCACCAGGCCCAAGTCCTCGGATGCCGCGTCCTTGATACCCTCCTCCGAGAGCAGCTTGTCGACGCTTTTCTGCAGCTCGTCGTTGTACTGCTGGCGAATCTCGACCTGCTTGGCCAAGATATCGTTCGAGCGTTTGGCAACGTAGAGGTCGCGCACGGGAAAGTACAGGCTCACGAGCACCAGGACGACGACAATGCCAATAAACAGCCCGCGCTGGGGTCCATGGGTAAAGTCGTAAATTGCCTTGACCGCTGCGTTGTCGTTGGCGTAGTGCATAAAGTCCGAGCCGGAAAGACGGCTTGAGGGACGGCGCGGCTTGTCGGACGCCTGGGTCGAAGGGCGCGACGCATGCTTGGAACGCGATGGGCGCACCGGACTATCCGAGGAACTATTTGGCTGAGCATTGGGATGCGAAGTCGCCGGCGAGCTATACCTGGAGCGATCAGCACCAGCATAACCAGACCCGCCAAGCTGTGCGGTACGCGCACGACGAGGCGACGGCTCGCGCGAACCGGCGGAATAATACCTGTTGTCGTAAATCTGATCCATGTGCGCCTTGTGCGGTTGAGGTTTGTTTGCGCTAAGTCCTTTAGTTATAGCACGAGCGCCCGCACCGCCTTCGCCAGCCTTTGCTCGACATAAAAAAGGCGCTGAGCCGTATGGCCCAGCGCCCATAGTTCTTTGCGGCATCCAGCCAAGGCGGGGAGGAACCGAGTCAGCCTCCCCCTCGCCAAATTCGCCCGTTTAGCGAATGTTGTAGAACGCGGCCTTACCGGCGTAGCGCGCGCTGCCCTCGAGCTCGTCCTCGATGCGGATGAGCTGGTTGTACTTGGCAATACGGTCGCTGCGGCACGGGGCGCCCGACTTGATCTGGCCGGCGTTAACACCCACGACCAGGTCAGCGATGGTGGAGTCCTCGGTCTCGCCGGAACGGTGACTCACGATGCAAGCGTAGCCGGCCTCCTTGGCAGTCTCGATGGCCTCGAGCGACTCGGTGAGCGTGCCGATCTGGTTGACCTTGACCAGGATCGCGTTGGCGGCACCCAGCTCGATGCCCTTCTTGAGGCGCTCGGTGTTGGTGACAAACAGGTCGTCGCCCACCAGCTGCACCTTGTTGCCAATGCGCTGGGTGAGCTCGACCCAACCGTCCCAGTCCTCCTCGGCCATGCCGTCCTCGATGGAGATGATGGGATAGGTGTCGACGAGCTTCTCCCAGTAATCAACCATCTGGGCGCTCGTGTACTCCACGCCCTCGCCCTTGAGCTCGTACATGCCGGTCTCGGCGTTGTAGAACTCGGTCGAGGCCGGATCCATGGCGTACATGAAGTCGACGCCGGGCTTAAAGCCAGCCTTCTCGACGGCCTTGGTGATGTACTCGAACGGCTCGGCATTGGTCTTGAGGTTGGGCGCGAAGCCGCCCTCGTCGCCCACGCCGCCGCCCAGGCCGGCCTCGTGCAGCACGCCCTTGAGGGTGTGGTAGACCTCGGCGCACCAACGCAGGCCCTCGGCAAAGCTCGGAGCGCCCACCGGCATGATCATGAACTCCTGGAAGTCAACGTTGTTGTCGGCATGCACGCCGCCGTTGAGGATATTCATCATAGGCGTGGGCAGCAGGTGAGCGTTGACGCCGCCCAGGTACTGGTACAGCGACAGGCCCGCCGACTCTGCCGCAGCGCGGGCAACGGCCAGCGATACGCCCAGAATGGCGTTGGCGCCGAGCTTGGTTTTGTTGGGCGTACCGTCGGCGACGATTAGTGCGGCATCGACGGCGCGCTGATCGAAGGCATCGAGGCCCACGACGGCGTTGGCGCACTCGTTGTTGACGTGCTCGACGGCTTGCGAAACGCCCTTGCCCAGGTAGCGACCCTTGTCGCCGTCGCGCAGCTCGCAAGCTTCGAAAGCA
>CABQKL010000003.1 GCA_902464645.1 uncultured Collinsella sp. | reverse complement strand
CAAGGTGACGTGAAAGAGGAGGGCATTGACCTTCTGGTCATGCCCGACGATCGAACGTCAGATTGCCGCTTAGGGGCGTTTGCAGCGTCGAGCCGTTACGCGGTTCGTAGAACCGCGTAACTAACAAATGAGCATGGCGTCGCCAAAGCTGAAGAAGCGGTAGCGCTCCTCGATGGCGGCGGCGTAGGCATCCATGATCTGGTCGCGGGAGGCAAGCGCGCTCACGAGCATCATGAGCGTAGAGCGCGGCACGTGGAAGTTCGTGATCAGTGCGTCGACCACGTGATAGGTCGAGCCGGGCATGAGGTAGAGCTGCGTTGTCGCGTTCTCGCGCGCCACGATATCGCCGCGGCCGAGCGTGTCAGCGCCGTCCTCGCGGCCCTCAAAATAGCGCGCCGTCACAGCCGGATCGGACACCGGCGCCTCCGCATCGAACGCACTCTCGAGCGAACGCACTGCGGTGGTGCCGACGGCGATTACGCGATGCCCCTCGGCCTTCGCCTTATGCACGGCGTCGACAACTTCCTGCGACACGTGGTAGCGCTCGGTGTGCATGACGTGCTGCGTAGGGTCGTCCTCCTCCACCAGACGGAAGGTATCGATGCCCACCTCGAGCTCGACGGCGGCAAACTTCGCACCCTTGGCCTCGATAGCGGCCATGAGCTCGGGGGTAAAGTGCAGACCCGCCGTAGGAGCGGCAGCCGAGTGCTCCTCCTTCATGGCGTAGACGGTCTGGTACTTCTCGGGATCGCCCTCGTAATCGGTAATGTAGGGCGGCAGCGGCACGTGACCGGCGGCGTGAATGGCCTCGTCGAGCGTGCGCTGCTCGCCGGCGGCATTGCAACCGGCCGGCTCAAAGCGCACCAGACGGCCACCGCGGCTATCGGTGACAAAGTCGATGACCTCAGCCGTCAGCACCACGGGAGCCCCCTCGGGCGCATGGGCGCCACCGGCGCGATACTCAATCTGAGCACCGGGCTTCAGGCGCTTACCCGGCTTGACCAGGCACTCCCAAACGTGACCCAGCGGGTCAACATCTTCGCGGCGCTTGAGCAGCAGCGTCTCGACCACGCCACCCGAGCCGGCTTTGCGACCGATCAGGCGGGCCGGCATCACGCGCGTCTTGTTGATGACGAGCACATCGCCTGGCTCGATATAGTCGATGATATCGCGGAAGATACGGTGCTCAACGGTACCGCCGTGCTCCAGCGGCGTTCCCGCCTGGGAGCCCTTGCGATCCACCACCAGCAGACGGCAGGAGTCACGCGGCTCGGCAGGCGCCTGGGCGATCAGTTCCTCAGGAAGGTTGTAGTCAAAATCATCGGTACGCATAGACACGTCGGATACTCCTTATATAGCTAAAGTCCGCTCTACATCCTAGCAGGCTGACGTCCCAAATGAACTACTTTTTGGACGCTTTGCGCTCGTCGCGGATGCGGGCGCGGTCCATGGCCGCCTCGACGGCCGAGAACCGGCAGCCGCAGTAATTCTGTCGATACATGCCAAGCTCGCGCGAACGACGCGTGGCCTCGGGGTAATACGGGCGAAAATCGCGAATGACCGGGACGAGCCCATGTGCCGCCGCCAAGCGCTCAAGCACGTCATTGCAGGTTTCGAACAACTGATACGGCGAGACGGCGAGCGTCGTGCCCACAAACTCAAACCCACGCTCCTGGGCCACACGGCATGCCTCGGCCAGGCGCAGGGCATAGCACGCGCGACAGCGACGAGGTCGATCGGCGCCCAGCGGGGCCACGCCGGCCTCCCAGCGCTCGCGGTCCTCTCCCGCCTCGATAAGCTCGATATCGCCATCGGCACACCACCGGCGCAGCTCGTCCAAGCGCCGCTGCCATTCATCGCGCGGCTGGATATTGGGATTGGTCCAGCAGATTGTGGGCTCAAACCCTTCCTCGCGCAGCAGGCGAACCGGCTCCAGCGAGCACGGCGCGCAGCAAGCATGCAGCAGCAACGGCTTCATGGACATCTCCTCTCCCACAATGATTTTTTAATCCCCGTCCCAGAAAAATCATCTCAAAAGACTACCTCGCGAAAAAGCGCACGCCAAAGGACGTGTCCTCGCAGGCGACAATGCGGCGGTCGCGCAGGATGGTCCGCACGTAATACCAGTCGCCCACACAGCCCGACAAATGCAAGCCGGCCGCCAGGTAGCACATCAGCGGATAGCCCGAAAACGCAAACCCCAGGGCAAACGCCGCCGTCACAACAACCGTCGGCGCCAGGCAAACTGCCACGTACCGCCGGCGCGAATAGACCACGCCCTCGGCGCAGGCATAGATCATCGCCGTCTCGCGATTCGCCCCAAAGGTCACCTTCGCGCCCGCAGGCGCCAGAAGCTTAAATAACACACCGTGCACCAGCTCGTGCACGGCAAATGACGCCGCCGAAACCGCAGCCAAGCCGACTATCCAGCCCAAAACCGCCGTCCAGCCGCCCGCGTCCGCCACATCCAAGTCTGCGGGCCCGCCCAGCAGCATAAACACCGGCACCAGGCACACGGCAAACACCACAAGCACGGCCATCCCCCACACGAAGCAGGCGTGCAGAAAATCCTCGTCCTCAAACGCATGTATGTTGGAAATCTCATTCATAGCATCTTAGGATAGCGCCCCTGCCACGTACCCGTCCGCATGTGCGATAATGTCGAACGATATGCACGAATTGACCACCGCGTCGCCAGGCCTTGCGCCCGGCCGCGCTCTCACCATATGCGAAGGAGTCCCATGGCATCCAAATACTCCATGAACGACCGTCCCAGCTGGCCTCGCCGCGCCATCGTTACCGCCGGCGAGCCCTACGGCAACAAGGGCCTTCACTTTGGCCACGTTGGCGGCGTCTTTGTCCCGGCCGACTTCTTCGCCCGCTTCCTGCGCGACCGTCTGGGCCGCGAGAACGTCATCTTCACCTCGGGCACCGACTGCTACGGCTCGCCCATCATGGAGAGCTACCGCAAGCTCAAGGAGAACGAGGGCTACGACAAGTCCATCGGCGAGTATGTCGAGTCCAATCACTCCCGCCAGGCCGCGACCCTCAACAACTACAACATCAGCTGCGATATCTACGGCGGCTCGGGCCTTGAGCCGGCTGCTCAGATTCACAACGAGGTGACCGCCGAGATTATCGAGCGCCTGCACGAGCAGGGCACCATCTCCAAGCGCTCCACGCTGCAGTTCTACGACGCCAAGGCCGGCACGTTCCTCAACGGCCGCCAGGTAATCGGCCGCTGCCCCATTCAGGGCTGCAAGTCCGAGAAAGCCTACGCCGACGAGTGCGACCTGGGTCACCAGTTTGAGCCCGAGGAGCTCATCGCGCCCAAGAGCCAGCTCACCGGCGAGGTACCCGAGCTGCGCCCGGTCGACAACCTCTACTTCGACCTGCCGGCCTACCTCGACTTTATGAAGACCTACACCGCCAAGCTCGCCCAGAACCCGCAGGTTCGTTCCGTGGTCTCCAAGACCATGGAGGAGTGGCTGCTGCCGGCACAGCTCTATATTCAGAACAAGTTCCGTGAGGCTTTCGACGCCGTCGAGGACCAGCTGCCCGAGCACACCGTGCTGGAGCCCGAGGGCAACAAGAGCAGCTTTACCGTCACCTTCCCCAGCTGGAAGGAACGCGATGACGCCCACGCGGTGCTCGCCAACGGCGGCGTGCGCTTCCGCAGCGGCAAGGCGCTCGTGCCCTTCCGCATCACCGGCAACATCGACTGGGGCGTTCCGGTGCCCGAGGTCGACGGCGTGAACGACGTCACCTGCTGGTGCTGGCCTGAGAGTCTGTGGGCGCCCATCAGCTACACCCGCACCGTGCTTGCACGCGACGCCCGAGCCGCCGGCGTGACCGAGGGTGTCGCCGCCCAGGATGCCGCCCTCATGGGCGAGCCCGCCGCCGACTCCACGCAGGTCCCCGCACCCACCTACCAGCACAGCTCGCTCGACTGGCGCGACTGGTGGTGCTCTGACGACGCTCAGATCTACCAGTTCATCGGCCAAGACAACATCTACTTCTACTGCATCGCGCAGACCGCCATGTGGGAGGCCCTGGGTTGGGACCTTACGCAGAGCACCGTCAGCGCCTGTTATCACCTGCTCTACATGGGCAAAAAGGCCAGCTCGTCCTCGCAGACGCCTCCCCCGCCGGCAGACGACCTGCTCAACCACTACACCTGCGAGCAGATGCGCGCGCATTGGCTGTCGCTCGGCCTGTCCGAGAAGCCGGTGAGCTTTAGCCCCAAGGCATATGACACGCGCGTGACCGGCAAGGACAAGGACGGCAACGAGGTGCGCGCCTGCGACGACAAGCGCGTCATCGATCCTGCCCTTAAGGAGAGCGCTCTCTTGACCGGCGTGTTCAACCGCCTGGCCCGCAGCTGCTTCTACGGCGTCGCCGTCAAGGAGGGCGACGAGAGCCCCTATCGCAACGGTTGCATTCCGGCCGGTGCCGCCTCTGCCGCCGTGGTCGAGGCTGCCGAGCAGGCCGCCCTTGCCTTTGAGCAGGCCATGTACAAGTTCGAGACGCACCGTGCGCTCGCCGTGTGCGACGACTACCTGCGCGCCGCCAACAAGCGCTGGAGCGATGCCTCCAAGGCCGCCAACAAGCTCGAGGGCGAGCCGGCCAACGCCGCCATGACGCAGGCCCTGGTCGACGCCTTTACCGAGCTGCGCGTGGCGACCGTGCTCATGCACGGCATCGTCCCGGCCGGCTGCGAGCTCATCTGCGAGTACTTCGACGTCGATCCGGTCGCCTTCTTTAGCTGGGACAACATCTTTGCCTCCACGGACGAGTTTGTGGAGAGCCTGGGCGAGAAGCCCGGCGAGCACCGTGTGAAGCCGCTGCCCCCGCGCTTCGACTTCTTCAGCAAGCACGAGAGCCAGTACTAGGCAATCGCAACGCGCCCGGGAATGATTATTCTGGGACGGGGATTAAAAAATCATTCCCGGGCGCCACAGTACAGTCTTTTTGTGACGGGGGGTCATGGAATGATTTTTTAATCCCCGTCCCAGAATAATCATTTAGGTGGAAGGAAAGACGGATGTCCAAGCCGCGTCGTCGTAAGCAGAAAAAGCAGGTTAAGCCCGAGCTCAAGCTCAGGCAGTTTGCCGCCACCGAGCTTTCCGACCAGCTTGCCGCCCTTCCCTGCGCCATCGACCTGCCGCGCTTTATGGTCGACACGATTGCTGGCGCCTATACGCCTGCCGAGGCCGAGCTCGTGATTGAGGGCTTTGGCGCCGCAGCCACGCGCCCGGTCACGCTGCGCGCCAACACGCTCAAGGCAACCGCCGAGGACATCGCTGCGGCGCTCGATGCCGCCGGCATCGCCCACAACCCCGTCGCCTGGTACCCAGAAGCCTTTATCCTGCCCGAGGCCCAGGTTTCCGATCTGTGGGATCTCGACATCTACCGTGACGGCAAAATCTATCTGCAGAGCTTGTCGTCCATGATGCCGCCTTTGGTGCTGGGCGCCCAGGCCGGCGAGGACATCCTGGACATGTGCGCGGCCCCCGGCGGCAAGACGACGCAGATCGCCGCCCTCACCCAGGGACAGGCGCACCTCACCGCCTGTGAGATGAGCATTCCCCGCGCCGAAAAGCTCGAGGCAAACTTGGGCCGCCAGGGCGCCAAAAACGTGCCCGTCATGCGCATTGACGCACGCGAGCTCGACGAGTTCTTCCGCTTTGACCGTATCCTGCTCGACGCCCCCTGCACCGGCACGGGCACCGTCATCAGCGGCAACGAAAAGAGCCTGCGCGGCCTCACCGAACAGTTGCTCGTTAAGTGCGCCTGCTCGCAGCGCGCGCTTCTGGACCGCGCCATGGGGGCCCTCAAACCGGGCGGCACGCTCGTCTATTCGACGTGTTCGATCTTGCCGCAGGAAAACGAGGATGCCCTGCAAGAGGCCCTCGACAAGCACATGGACTGCGAGCTCATCCCCCTCGACGGCACGCCAAGCGAAAGCGAAGCGCGTCGCGCCCAGGGTGCCGGCGAGGATCCGCATATCGAGTGCAACGCCCTTACCGAAGCCATTGCCGAAGGCCACGTCTCGGCCATTGCCAACGGCATGCCCGGCACGCTGACCATTCCGCCCAGTCGCGACTTTGAGGGCTTCTATATCGCCCTGGTCCGAAAACGCAGCTAGCGCACGGATTCAAAACTCAACAAGCTATCGCCGTGCGCGCCTGTCCTGCTGGTCCTTATGCCGCGCAAGCGCTTCACGCTCCTTGCGCTCAGCCTTTTTGCCCTTAATGGCCGTGACCGCAAAGTAGATGACCGCGGCGGCAACGATTGCGCCCACGCATAGGCCAATCGAGCCCAACATTGCCGAGAATTCCATACCGCGTCACCTCTCTTTTGTATACGGGACATTCAAGATAGCACCTCGATTCCCGCCACCACAGCTCCTTCACGTTCGCCGGCCCTTCAGTCTAACGGATGGCGCAGCGGGGAAAAATCAACTCGTCAAACGATTTAGCACTCGCAACGCCGGTCGTACACTGCCGACCGCACAGCATAGAAACGGACCGCCATGGATTCTCTCAACGATTTGAACGAGCGCGTCGACGCCTTTGTCGGCACCAGCTCCTTCGAGACGCCTGCCGCGACGAACGACCAAGCCCCCATCGATGTTCCCGCCGAGGTTCACGAGGACATCGTCGCCTCGGTCGACTTCTCCGAGGTTGAGCTTGCAGACGAATTTACCGAGCCCCAGGTGGCCGTAACTCCCAACGGCCTTTTGCCCATGGAGCCGCTGCCCATCGACGGGCGTCTGCGCAAGGCAGCCCTCCGTATGCCCGATGAGATCGAGGGGGCCAGCGGCTTTACGCTCTTTGGCCGCCGCATCAAATCGCTTATCTACACCACCGACGTGGCGGTCATCCGCAACTCCAATGCCGACGCCGTGTTTGCCGTCTACCCCTTCACGCCGCAGCCCGCCATTACGCAAGCGTTGCTGACTGTTGCCGAGTGCCCGGTCTTTGTGGGCGTTGGCGGCGGCACCACCACCGGTAAGCGTTCCGTGCAGATGGCGGCCGTATCCGAGATGCAGGGCGCGGCGGGCTGCGTGGTCAACTCCCCCGCTACTGCCGAGATGGTCGAGCACATCACCAACATCGCCGACATCCCCGTCATCGCCACGGTCGTTCGCTGCGACGACGATGCTCACGCCAAGGTGCGCGCCGGAGCCAAGATTCTCAACATCGCCGCCGGCAAAAACACGCCCCAGGTCCTGCGCGAGCTGCGCGAGCACTATCCCAACCTGCCGCTCATCGCACCGGGCGGCAAGACGCCCGAGAGCATCCGTGAAACCATCGCCGCTGGCGCCAACGCCATCATCTGGACGCCGCCTTCGGCCCAGCAGCTTCAGACCGACATGATGCAGCGATACCGCAAGATGAAAGAAGACGCCACGCCCGTCATCTCGCGCGACGATGTGCCCATTATCGACCAGGTCGCCGCCGCCGAGGTTAGCCAGGTCGAGAACATGAATCCCGACGTGCCGATCCCCGACGAAGTCATCGAACGCGTCGCTTCGATCCACGATCATATCGAGGAGCGTCGCGCCAGCCGCGGACTCAAACCCTCGCTGCACGGCTTCTTCTTCCGCGGAAAGAAACGCTAGCCGCAACAGCAAGGCCCGTCCCGCAAACAACGGGACGGGCCTTTTTCTGTTATCAAGTGTCAGGAGGGACAGGCACAGCCGTTAAAACCGTCAGCCAGCCCACAAACGCTAATCCACGCGCTTGTCGCCCATAAAGAAGACGGCCACCGTGCCGGGGCCGGTATGTGAGCCAATCAGAGCACCGATGCTATTGATCTCAATCTTGCCTTTGAGCTGCGGAACCTGTTCCTCTATCAGTGCCGCAACGGCCTCGGCGTCCTCGCGGCACGCCGAGTGCGACATGATGCACTTGCCCGAATAGTTCGCACCGTCCTGCACATGCGCCATCACGGTCTTGGCCATCTCGGAGATCGCGCGCTTCTTGGTGCGAATCTTCTCACGCGGCGCCAGCTCACCTTCGCAATCGACCGTCATAAGCGGGCAAATCTTGAGCGCCGTGCCGATGATCGCGCTCGCGGCCGAAATGCGACCGCCGCGCAGGTAGCTCGACAGATCGGTCGAGAAGAACCAGTGGTGCAGATTGAGTTTATGCTCCTCAATCCAAGCGGCCGTCTCGTCGAGCGAAGCGCCGCTATCGCGAACGTCGGCGGCACACTCCACCAGCAGGCCAAAGCCCGAAGACGCCGCCAGCGAATCGATGACGCGCACTTTGCCGCCCTGGGGATAGCGATCCGCAAGCATCTGCGCCGCAACGCAGGCCGATCCATACGTGCCCGAAATACCCGACGACAACGTCAGGTGCAGCACGTCTTTACCCTCGGCAACGAACGGCTCCCAGAACTCCTCGTACTCACCCACGCTCACCTGAGACGTCTTGGGCATGGCGCCCGCGGCAATCTGGGCAAAAAACTCGTCCGGCGTAATCGACTGATACAGATCGTCCGTATAGACAACATCGTCGATCTCGTAATGAAAACACACGACAGAAATATTGCGCGACGCAAAGAACTCACGGGTTCGATCGGCGGCGGATTCACAGGTCAGGACAAAATCACTCATATGAGGCTCCTTACTCATTGCTGCGTAAATTATTGCACAGCAAGCGTGAATACGGTACAAATGTCCACTATTTACCAAATTGAACCATTTGCATTGAATATCTTTATCATGAACATCCCCACCCCCGCCATGGGCCAACATGGGCAAAATCACCCCCTTCGTCTCCACCCAACCGACACATCAACCTCAACTAAATCGATTTACCAAACCGTTCAGCCGACAATTCAGCCGCCGGCGCAAAATCGAAACAAAGCCGGCGCATACTGATAAACGTTTGACGCTGTTTATCAGTTTTACCAACCACATCGGAAGGTGCTTCATGGTCGCATTCGATCGCAATCCGCAAGACTTCAAGTATCTGCGCCTGCTGTCGAGACAGTTCCCCACCGAGCAATCCGCATTCACCGAGATCATCAACCTCTCGGCCATCCTCAACCTACCCAAGGGCACCGAGCATTTTATGAGCGATGTGCATGGCGAGTACGAAGCCTTTATGCACATCCTCAACAACTGCTCGGGCGTCGTGCGCGAGCATGTCGACGAGATCTTTGGCGACACGCTCTCCTTTGACGAAAAGGGCGAGCTGTGCACGCTCATCTACTATCCGCGCGAGAAGATCGATCTTGTCCGCAGCCGGCGCGAGGACTCGCCCACCTGGTACAAGACCATGCTCGACCAGCTCATTGTGGTTGCCCGCTCGCTTTCGAGTCGCTACACCCGCTCCAAGGTGCGTAAGGCCATCCCGCGCGATTACGCCTACATCATCGACGAGTTGCTGCACACGCATCCAGACGAGAACAACTACCGCGTGCGTTATCACGAGCGCATTATCGAATCCATCTTGGAGACCGCCAGCGCCGACGACTTTATCGAGTCGCTCGCCTCGCTCATCAAGCGCCTCGCCGTCGACCACCTGCACTTGGTGGGCGACATCTTCGACCGTGGCGGCGGTGCGGCCAAGATTATGGACCGCCTGCTCACCTATCATTCGCTCGATATTCAGTGGGGTAACCACGATCTGCTGTGGATGGGCGCTGCGGCCGGTGAGCCCGCCTGCATCGCCACGGTGCTGCGCAACAACCTGCGCTACGACAATTACGAGATCCTCGAGAACGACTATGGCATCTCGCTGCGCGAGCTTGTCGCCTTCGCCGACGCCACCTATACCGCCGGCGAGCCGATCAGCCCGCTGATCAAGGCCATTAACGTCCTGCTCTTTAAGCTCGAGGGCCAGATTATCCAGCGCCACCCCGAGTTCGACATGGCCGACCGCCTGCTGCTCGACAAGATCGATCACGACGCCGGCACAGTCACGCTTGCCGACGGCAGCGTGTGGCCGCTCACGACCAACGACTTCCCCACCGTCGATCCGGCGGACCCCTACACGCTCACGCCCGAGGAGCAGCACATCATCGACAAACTCGTGTCCGAGTTTGTCACCGCCGATCACCTGCATCGCCACATCGATTTCCTCTATACCCACGGCTCCATGTATAAGGTCGCCAACGGCAACCTGCTGTTCCACGGCTGCGTGCCGCTCAACGAAGACGGCACCTTTAGCAGCATGAATTGCCTGGGCACCTGGCACGCCGGGCGCGATTATTTTGATTTTTGCGACTATATCGCCCGCCGCGCCTGGCGCGTTGGCGACCGCGATGCCCTCGACTGGATGTGGTACCTGTGGATCGGCTTTAACTCACCCGCCAGCGGACGCGTGGTGCGCACGTTCGAGCGCGCCTACATCGCCGACAAGAGCACGTGGGTCGAGCCGATGGACCCGTACTATACGCTCACCACGTCCTCGTCCGTTTGCGACGATATCATGCGCGAGTTTGGCGTCGCACCCATGGCCTGCTCGCCGACGGGCCACATCATCAACGGCCACACCCCGGTCAAAACCACCAAAGGCGAGCAGCCCATCCGCGCCAACGGTAAGCTGCTGGTCATCGATGGCGGTTTCTGTCGCGCCTACCATCCCAAAACAGGCATCGCCGGCTACACGCTCATCTCGAGCTCGCGCGGATGCCGCCTCAAGTCGCACCAGGCCTTTACAACGGTTGCCGAAGCGCTCACCCGCAACATCGACATCGAAAGCGAGACCAACCGCTTTGACGAGGCCGACCGGCGCCGCATGGTGAGCGACACCGATACCGGCGTCAAGATTCGCAGCCAGATCCAGGACCTGCGCCAACTGCTCGATGCATATAGAAACGGTGCTATAGAGGAGCGCGTCTAGCCCCGCCTGCGCGGATTGGCTAAACTTGCTGAGTTTGTCATCCCCACGGCGCCCCGGCGCCACCCTAAGGCAGGTACCATGCAAAAGCTCCTTGCGCAGATCATGAAGTTTGGCGTCGTCGGCGTCATTGCCACCGTCATCGACTTTGGCATCATGAATCTGCTCCACTACGGCCTGGGCCTCAATATCCTGATCGCCAACACCAGTGGCTTTATCGTCTCGCTCATCTTTAACTACGTCGCGAGCATGAAGTACGTATTTGCACACAAGGAGGGCATGAGCCGCCTCCGCGAGTTCATCATCTTTGTCGTGTTGTCCGTTATTGGCTTGGCACTCAACGACGGTATCGTGCTGGCGCTCAACGCCGGCCTGGGGCTCGAGGCCAATATCGCCAAGATTTGCGCCACCGCGCTTGTTATGGTCTACAACTTTGTGACCCGAAAGATCTTCCTGGAGGGCGACGAGACCAAGTAGCCTGGCCTCCCCGTTGCACTACGGGGCCCACGGATGACGCACGTCGAGCGCTGCGTTGTTCGTGGGCCTTGCTCGTTTACGGTAAGATTTGCAACGTTTGCGGATTACCTCTTGAATATTTGGCGAGTTCGTATAGTTCTTGCCAAAGACCTTACGTTTCCCATGCAAAAGCCCTAAAGTATCTCGTTGCTCGATTCATCAACGCATTGGATGTGATTACGTGCGCAAGGCACTGGCACAACCTCATACTAAGCAGTTCCTCAAGTTCGCTGTCGTGGGTCTTATCTCCTTTGGTATCGACTGGGGCATGCTCATTGCGCTCGTCGAGCTGTTCCACCTCGACTTTTTGATGAGCACCACGATCTCGTTTACCACGTCCGTCGTGGTTAACTACTGGCTCAGCATGAAGTACGTGTTCGACCATCGCGAGGGCATGAGCCGCAAGCGCGAGTTTACGATCTTCACCATCCTGTCGGTGATTGGTCTGGGTCTCAACGACCTGTACATGTTTGTGGGCGTCACGTTTTTGAGCATCGGCTACCAGGCCATGAAGGCCATCGCCACGTTCCTGGTCACCTGGTATAACTACTTTAGCCGTCGCTTCTTCCTCGAGGGCGCGCAGTCGTAGTTTGCTCGACATTAGCTTGAAGGTATCACCGGTTGGAATTCTCGTTCCAACCGGTTTTTTTGTTTGCCGAGAGACCCGGCGACCCAGTCCTCTACGCATGAAAAACGGGCGGCCCGGATGTTTGTCCGAACCGCCCGTTTGGCGCGTTATGTCGAGGTATCTAGCCCGTTACGTAATACCAGACTACGCTGTCGCCATTGGAAAGAACGTAACTGCTGCAAGCCATTTTGGGCGGTACGCCGTTGACGGAATACATCCAGCCGCTCGTGCTGCCGTGCTCCTTCTCAGCCAAGCCGCCGATAGCTGCGACATACGTGCCATACGGCGAACCATGCGCATTCACGGAAAGGCCCAGAGCGCACAGGGCATCGTAGACCGTGGCGCCCTCGTTAAAGGTGAACGTGCCGCCAGACGAGACAGGATTGCCCACGGCGCTCGAAGTTACCGAGACCGTCACTGTGACATAGCCATGCTGCTGCGAGCCGCCCTGATTGCCCGCAGAGGCGCTGCCGCCGTTGGATGCAGACCCACCGCCAGACACCGAGCCGCCGCCCGAAGAAGAGCCGTCAGAAGAACTCGATCCACCGGTGGATTCAGAGCCCTGTCCAGCAGATGCGTTGTTGGACGTCTTGCCGTCCTTGCTTTCGGACTTCTTCTCCTTCGAATCCTTTTTTGAGTCCTTCGACCCGTCCTTCGCATTGTCCGAAGATTTGGAGTCCTTGGGCGCAGCCTTGCCCGAAGCGGTAATCGAGCCGGAAACCGACGCATCCTTGGCAACGACGCTCTCCCCTGTCACAGCCTGAGCGATCCAATCGATGGACCATGCACCGCTGGAAGAAGGTTGGACAAAACCCAGCGACACAACGATCAAGACGATGCAGACGGCCGTCAGAGCGCCAAGCAGCGTCCTGCGCCGAGAGGCGGACGCCGCCGAGGCGGCGCCCTTTTTCTTTGCATCGTCGAGTTGAATGAACGACGAGTCGGGCTGCTTGGAGTCGGCGTCCTGAGGTTTATTGGACACAGTCCTCACCTACCGACGCTTGGTGAATACGAACACGCCGATGACGGCGAGACCGATCACGCCGGCCGCCACGCCAGCGATGGCGAGCGGATTGAAGCCAGACTGCTGCACAGGAGCCTCAGCGGACTTCTTATCAGACTTCTTGCTGTCCTTCTTGTCGGACTTGTCGGAATCCTTCTTGGAATCCTTGCCGTCCTTGGTTTTGGTCTCGGTCGTGGTCGACGACACAGGCTTCTGCCCAGGCGAAACAGCGCCGCCGCTCTGCTGGCCGTTTGTGCCGTTACCGGAGCCAGAACCAGCACCGGCATTACCCGAGCCGCCATTGGAGCCAGAGCCACCGCTACCGCCAGGGTTAACGGCATTCTTGATCCACTTGGCGTAGAGCGTCATATCGGCCGTCACGACGTCCTTGGCGAAGTCCCACTTCTCGCCTTCGGCAGTGTACCAGCCGAGGAACGTATATCCGTCGCGGGTAGGGGCGGCCGGCTCGGAAACCATCTTGTTCTTGGCAACATAGCGCGGTGCGACGTACGAACCGCCCTGTGCATCGAACGCAACTCTCCAGGACTCGGCACCCGCTAGCTTAAAGAGACGTCCCGAGTCATTGGCGTAGTACAGGTTGCCCTTCTCATCACAGATGATAGAAGCGGTGCAGTATTCACGATACTTTGCGTCGGGCGTGAATATCATTTGCGCCGCATCGTCGCCCAGTTTATAAGCGTAAACGCCACCGGGCAGAGCGTTGCAGGTGAAGTACACGTACGTGTCGTTACCTTGAACCGAGACGAGTGGGGTACTCTTGGACTCGCCCTTGTCTGCGCGGATGCTCTTTTTAACGCTCATAGTGCTCAGATCGATGACAGAGAGCGTTCCGTAACCCTCGATGTCCATGCCACAGACATACGCCAGGCCGTTGCTCACTGCCGGCGTAGAGGTGGAGATGGCAGCGAAGGCAACGGGCTTGCCCTCGAGGGTCAGCTTGTCCCCGCTGCGACGAATCTTGTAGAGCGTTCCGTTATCGCGGGAGACCGCGAGATACGTGCCGTCGCCGTTCTCGCCAACCTCGACGGCAATGATGCCGGAGCGAACGGGCGTGCCTACGCTTACGCTCGAGAGCTCTTTGCCGTTGGAGCCATCAATGAGGGCAACCTTACCGGACTCGTTACCGATGATGATGTCGTCACCGGAGGCCGCAGCGCCCGCCCAGTAGTAGCCCTCGTTCTCGTTGGTCTCGGACTTCTTTTTGTCTGTTGTCCAGTCCACTTTGCCGGAAGCCAGGTCAACGCACACGAGCGCACCTTCTGAACCGTCGACAACAGTGAAGCCTGCGTAGGCCTTGCCGCCGGAGATGGTCACGGACGTGAGAGCTTGGGTATCTTTGATCCCGAGCGAAGGGGTCTTGTATCGACAGGCTATCGAGTACTGCCCATCCTTCTTGTCCAGAACAAAAATGCCGAGCGAGCCGTCCTCAAAAGGAACAACCAGATAGCCGTCTTTATAGGCGGGACGGCAGAAGTAGCCAATGTTCGCGCCAATAGAGCAGCTCGCAAGCTCCTTCTTTCCGGTTTCAGAATCTATGAGCACAATGCGGTTGCCCTTAACCGCGCAAATATTACCGTCGATAATGAGCAAGTCCGAAACGCCTTTTGCATCGCCCTTGATATCCGCGGGCTCATCCCACGCAGATTCAGCCGCACCAGACGGAGTCGGCACTTCGGCAACCGAGCCATTGACTTTGCCGCCGGCAAACGCAGGCCAGGCAGAGTCGAAGTTAGACTTAGGCGCGTTGGGGTCGGTCGTGAGGGCATCGGGGTCAGGCAGCTTGTCGCCAGCCGTATAGACCCAGGCGATAGACTTCGCGTCCTTCAGCTGGACGCCGCCCGCGCCCAAATCGGAAGGCTTGCCATCGATAAAGAGCTTCCAGTAAGCCCCAGTCGTGGAGTCCCAAGCGAGCGTTCGCCCATCAAACGGCGATGTAATTGAGTTGAGGAACCAGCCCCATGCACCCGTACCATAATCCGCAGAGATGCCACTCTGCTTGAAGGCAAGTTCAGTCGCATCAGCCACGGTCGCGGTATCAACCATGGTGTAGTCAGCTGCAGGCGCCCACGTCTGAACATTACCGCCGCTGTCAACACCGATAATCTGCAGGGAAGCCTTTGTCTGCCCAGGCATAGTACCGTCAGAGCCGTAGACCCAGGAAACTTTGTCACCGGCCTTGAGCGTGTAGTTACCGGCGCCCACATTTGCGAGCTTGCCGTTGACAAAGAACTGCCAGTAATTCCAAGTGGAAGCGTCAACCTTTTCGGTCGAGAGCTTTACGTCCTCATCAAACGGAGAGGTGAGCGAGTTGAGGTACCAGCCGTAGGAGCCCGTCCCGGTGTCGGCGCCAATGCCAGCCTGCTTGAACACCTGCTCAGAGAGCTCAGCCGCGGTCGAGCCCTCCTTCACTTGGATAGTCGTGGGCTGAGCCCAGGTCTGCTGGCTACCGTCCTTAGCCTGGCCAACAACCTCGCAGCTCACGGAGAGCTGGTCGGTGGGCGCCGGGTCGCCGTACTTGGAGTAGCACCAGACGACCGAGTCGCCGGCCTCGAGCACGTAGCCGCCCGCACCAACCGATGCGGCCGTGCCGTTGATGAAGAGCTGCCAGTACGCTCCGGTCTGCGAATCATAGCCAAGCGTTCGGCCCGCGTCGACAGGCGAGGTGATGGAATTGAGGTACCAGCCCCAGGTTCCCATGCCGTAATCGGCGGTGAGGCCGTGCTTCTTGAAGAGCGCCTCAGAGAGGTCGGCGGCGGTAGACCCCGTTTTTAACGTGTACGGCTCGGCGGCGGTCCAGGTCTGCTGGTTGCCATCGGCATCGATGCCGATAACCGAGCATGTTGCTGTAACCTCAGGAGCGACCTGACCACTCGTTCCAAGCACGGTCACTGTCGCAGAGACGTCCTGGTTGGCGAGCTTTGCGTACGTGGCATTATCCGGATAGCGCTTGGCGTAACGCGCGTACTTCTCACTGGAAAGGCGAGAAGTAATGGTGACCTTGGTGTTGTACTCAGGCTGCGTGACAAGAAGGTTCTCCGCAGAGACGACACCAGTGTCGCTCGACTTGAAGAGGCGCCACTGCTGGCCGCTCATGTCGTCGTAGCCCTCGAGCTCAACCGGGACGATGCCCGAGCCCGCAGCGTCGGTAGACGCCTTGTCGTAGCTCCACGCGAGCTTACCATCGGCGTCGAGATACGCCTTCTGGAAGGCATGCATATTTGCGGTCACGCCGGCGGCGTCCTGGCCGTCGAGGATGGCCTCGGCGTAGCCCGCCTTGGCGGCCTCCATGAGCTTAAGCTCATTGTCGAGGTCGGCCTGATCCTGCGGCGCAACCGTGAAGTCAAGCGTCTTTGTGGCAGTGACCTCAGCGTTGTTCTTATCCGTAACCGTGCAGGTGAGTTTCGTGGAGACGGCGCTCTTACCGGCCTCGGGACGGAAGACCGTGCCCTTATAGCCGTTGAAGGTCACGTCATCGGTGCTCGCGGAGTACTCGACCTTATAGTATTTTCCGTCGACGCCGAGCGTGCTCGTGCGCGGCATCTGGAGGTCATCGGTCAGGCCGTCCTTATTGGCAACCGCATCGGTACCGGAGTACTTGATGTTGTTGTAAATAAACGCCGCGTCGACCTTTTCCTGCAGTGCCTTCTTGTCGGCGGCGACCTTCTCGGGATCGCCCTTGACGGTCACCGTGAAGTCGTGCGCGCCCTTAACGTCAGACGGGCCACCGCTCACAAACGAAACGGTCGCGGTCAGCGTTACGGCGCGATCGCTCGAAACGCGCGTCACCTTGCCGGTGTAGTCGTCCCAGCCATAACCGGAAGGCCAAATGACATCGCCGTCGGAACTCTTCCATTCAACCTCGAACTTGCTCTTGGAGCCCGCGCGGTACGGAAGTGTGAGATTCGACGTGACGGACTCGGCCGAATCGCCCGAAGCGTAGCCTATGGCAATTTGCTCGGCAGCATCGTCGAGCATCTGCTGCACACGAGCCTCGTCCCAAGCAACCTGCACTGTCTTGCTGGGCTGATAGTATTCGGTTTCGTCGCCGCGTGACAGCTCAAACACGACGTCGGCGCTGCGCAGGCCGTCGATGTTGTAGCCGGTGTAATCGTTGGGATCGATGTAGAAGAACGTCACATCGCCGTTGGTCTTATCCTGGGCGTCGGAGATACCGACCGTGGCCTTGTCATCCTCTGCATTAAAGGCAACGCCGCCCTCAGAGATCTTGACGTCGATATCGGTAAATCCCAGATCGACAAGCTGCGCCTTCAGAACATCGTTGACGTTGCCGCCCTTGGCGCTGTAATCAACAGCGATCTGTTTGTTAGCATTGTTGAGCTTTTGGACTGCAGCCTCAAGCGAGCCTGCGGCGATAACCTTGTTGGTGGAGACGAGCTCGACCGTCGAGCTTCCGCTCGTGGCGACAGCCTTCAGATACTTGCCAGCAGCAGATGCCGAGACCGTCGCCTCGGCGCCCGACATATCGGACAGAAGCGTCCAGTCGGCCGCGGGAGCCTTCGCGTCGTCGGCCGCATACCAAGCAACAGTCGCCTGACCGGTGACGTCGATACCGTTAGTGGCCGAACCGTCGGCGCGCTTGGCCTGCGCCGTCGCCTTAACGCTATCGCCCGCGACGAGATGGGTCGAATCGCTATTGATCTGCGGCGCAGTGGTCACACGCAGCAGGTTATACTCCCCCGCCGCGGTAACGCTATCGGGCGAAACCCACTCAACGGTGTTATCGAGCGCGCTCGCGGTGACCTTGATCTTCTTGCCGACAAGCGCATCCGTAATAGTCAGGCTGCCATCAGTCGTATCGACGCCGTCGGTGAGCTCGGTCCAATCGGTACCGTTCTCGCTCGCGTACCACGCCATGGTGAGGTCGGCATCATCGGGCACGTCCTTGGTCGAGCCCGACCAAGGACCCGGAACCTGCACGCTCGGTGTGATCTTTGAACCCACGCTCAGCGTAACGTTCTTATCGGCAAGCTCAATGCCCGCCAGCTTGTACTGGCCCTTAAGCGTCACGGGGCCAAGCGGAGCAACAGACTGCGTGCCGCCGGAGGAGCTCTTCTTCTGCGTGCTGAAAACGGTATTTTCGCTCGTCACCTTTACGCGCAGATACTTGCCGGCATAGGCGGCGTCAACGGTATAGGTGGCCTCGGTGGCACCGGGGATATCGGTGTAAGCGGAGTCGGAGCTCGAACTGCTATTTGCATACTGCCACTGGTAGGTCACATTATCGGTGCGGTCGATATAGCTGTACTTCGAGCCGTCCTTTTTGCGCACCTTGGTCTTGAGCTTATCGCCCACGTGCACGCCGTTGGTGGCAGGAGAGCCCTCAAACTGCACGTCGTAAAGCTCAACCTGACCCGCAACCGAGACAGGACCTGCCGCATAGTAGGGCTTCTCCTCGCCATAGCCGCCATTGGCCTTAGCCACGACGTAGTAGCCCTTAAGGGCGGCGGTCACCGTCAGGGTGTTACCGGTCTCACCCTCGATAGGCGTGTTGCACGAGCTCGCGTATTTCGCGGTGCCCTTATACCACTGCCACGTGACATGCGAATCGGTGGTAACGTCGGTGGAACCCGCCTTGGCGGTCGCCGTAATCGTGGAGCCAACCTCGACTTTGCCCGAAGTCGGGCTCATAGTCACGCTCGAGACATTAATTGAACCGGCGGCTGCAACGAGAGCGCCCGTCGAGTTGGTCGTGCTCGAAGAGCCGATCTTCGAAGACACCTTGCACTTGAGGTACTTGCCGCCCAAAGCATCGGTTAGCTCGAGGGTCTCACCCGTGGCACCCGCAATGTCGATATACTTGCCACTCTTGGTGCCAGAGCACTGCCACTGATAGTTGAGCTTGCTCGCGTCGATAAACGTCGAGGCGCCCTTCTCCTTGGCGCGAGCCTGGGCGGTATCGCCAACCGCGAACACGGAGTTGTTGGTCTTGGGATTGATGAGCGAAACCGCGTAGACGTCCACCGCACCGGCCTGTTTGACCTTGTTGGAGGTGGTCTTGCTCACCGTATTTACGCCAGCAGTAGCCTCGACTCTGATGTACTTGCCCTCGAGGTCACCGGTCACCGTGAGGGAAGCGCCCGTCTCGCCCTCGATCTTGGTAAAGCCCGAGTACTGCGAGGTAGATGCGGACCAGGTGTAGGTGACCTTGGCGTCGGAGCCCGCGGGGCTCGACCAATCCTTGTACGGCGTCGCCATTAGAGCATCGCCTATGCTCGGCGCGTCGCTACTCAGCTTGACGCTGTAAAGCTCCATTTGGCCGGCGCCCAGCACGGGGCCGGGGATGCTGTTAGGATTAATGCCCGAGCCGTACGAAACAGAGGGGCCGTAGTGGTCCTTGCCGTCTGCCGTCACCTTGCAGATGAAGTATTTGCCCTCCATCGCGTCAGTGATGGTGAGCGACTGCTCGTGGCCTACGACCTCGGTGTAATCGGCGGCGTCACTGCTGGCCTTGACCGTGCCGGCGAGCCAGGTATAGGTCCAGGCGCCGGGGTTAGCGACCGATTTGGTCTCGGTCGTAGGGTCGCCCCAGTAGTCCTCGGTCTCGACCTCATCGTACATATTGGCCCAGAGCGTATCACCCACATTGAGCGCGCCGGACTTCGTGGAATACGAGTTGTCTTTATCCTTGGCGTCCTGAATGAAGACCTTTGCCTCACCGGAAAGCGTTGTGGCGGATGCGGCGGCAACGGCGTTCTTCTGCTCCGAAGCAGCAGGCGCCGCCGCAGAGTTCTCGGACTCAGTTGCGTTGTCTGCGGCGGTGTCAGCACTATTCGCGGAACTCGCAGTTGCGCCCTGATCTGCGTCGGCGCCATCGTCAGCAGCGCTCGCCGGCGCACTGTTCGCGCCGGCATCGGCGGCAGTAGTGCCCTCGTCGGCCGTCGCGCCCTCGCCACCCGTCGTAGCCTGAGCCACGGCATCGGCAATGCCCTCAGCGCCCTCGGCCCAAAGTTGCGCCGGCGTGGTGCCAAAAGCCATGGCAAAAGCCAGGAACGCCACCAGACCGCGCTTGGCTACGCCACGGGCAATCGCTCCATGACGACGCCACGAGGCGCGCTGGCACTCGTCCTCAAACATATCCATTTGTCTCCTACTGTCTGCACTGGGAGCATTGCCCAGCGGCTGCCCCACATCATCGCGCATATTGCGCTTGAGTACCCCCATCGGGGTCCCCCTTCCCTCCAGAGCCCAACGCGTACCGGCGGCATGCGCCGCGCCCGCGTGCAAGATGGGAGGCGATCCGACTTAACCTTACCGACCCGGGCGCGTCGTCCGATCTGCGACGCGAACATCCCGGGCCAAGAGGAATTACGGTTACTGGTACAGCCGGGGACTTGCACCCCGATTCTCCCAAACGCGCAGGAAAACCGCGCATTCGTGCGTCTCCGCACCACCATCTAGGCCATCGATTATTACTGTCGATATGGTAGCACGCAAAAGGACCCCGCACACAGGCGAAGCCCAAGGTAAAAGCTATGGTTTGCGATAGAAAAGGGTGAGGATGGAATGCCGAGCAAAAGGATCCGTCTTCCTCTGATCCCGCGAAATCGTTACCGCTTGCCGCCGTGACTGTTGCGCCAAATCTCGCGGCCCAGCATCAGCGCCAGCACCAGCGCGCTCAGGTAGCCCATAAAGCCAATGACCGGGATACCGAACACAACCGGCTCGATGCGCGCGTAGTACACCACCGACGAGCCGATAAACAGGCCGGCAATCACAATTGCCATCGACATGCGGTCGATAATTCCACCCAGCTGTCGCAGCGCCTTATCGCTGCTCATGATCTGCGTGTTTACCTTAAGCTGACCGCGCGTGAGCATACGCGACGCCAAGCCCAGATACTCGGCCGCCTCGAGCGAGCCTTTTGCCGCGCGATAGCTGCTCGCGGCAAGATCGCGCCCCATTTCGCGGACGCGCGCATAGGCGCTCTTCTCGTTTTTGATGTGCGCTTGGATGATCTGGATCATGTTGACGTTGGGCATGTACTCGGTCAGCAGACCCTCGAGCGTCACCATGCCGCGGGCGAACATCGTCACCACGCTCGGCAGCTCAACGTCGTTTTTGCGCGCCAGGTTTAGCAACGAGGTCAAAAACTCGCCGATATCCAGGTCCTTAAGATCGAGTCCTGCAAAGTCGGCTACGATAAAGTCCAAATCGGACAAAAAGGCCGAATGATCGAGCTCGGCCGAATCACCGCGCGTCACGGCAAAACGCATGAGCGAATCCTTGAGCTTGGGCACATCGCCCTCGGCCACGGCGAAAATCATATCCTTGACGATACCGCGGTCGTGGCTCGACATGCGCCCGACCATGCCCAGGTCAATAAAGTAGACAATGCCGTCCTTGAGGATGATGTTTCCCGCATGCGGGTCGGCATGGAAAAAGCCGTCGTCGAGCACCTGCGTCGAATAGTCCTCGACGATCGCCGAGCCGATCTTTTCCAGGTCATAGCCCTCGGCCACCAGGCGCTCGGGATCGGCAATGGAGATGCCGTCGATGTAGTCCATGACCACGACGTGTTCGGTGCAAAGGTCCAGGTAGGATTTGGGACACGAAACGCCGTGCACGCTTTTGTGGAAGTCATAGAAATCGTTGAGGTTTTTGGCCTCGGCCAAAAAGTTGGTCTCCTCGCGAAATGAGGTCCACAGCTCTTCGACCACACCGTGCAGGTCAACAAACTGATCGGTGTTGACGAACTTGGAAACGATGCGCACCACCGAACGGATGATGTCGATGTCCTGCGCCATGACCTGTTGCGCGCCGGGGCGCTGCACCTTAACGGCTACGTCCTCGCCGGTCACCAGACGGGCGCGGTGCACCTGCGCGAGCGACGCGCTTCCGAGCGGGTTGGGGTCGATCGCGTCGAACATCTGCCCCAGGCGCTGGCCGTATTCCTCTTCCAGACAGCGGAGCACTACCTCATATGGCACCGGCTCTACGTCGGAGCGCAGGCGACGGAGCTCGTCGCAAAACCGCTGCGGCAAAATCTCGGAGCGGTTAGCCAGAATCTGCCCCATCTTGACGAACATGGGACCGAGCTCTTCGAGCAGACGACGCAGACGCACCGGCGTGAGGTTATCCCATACGCGGTACTTTTTGATCAGGCGAACGATCTGCCCAATGCGCTCACGACGACCTGCCGGTGTGAGCTGATACTCCTCGTCCGGCGCCATCGCGTCGGGCTCCTCGGGGACCATATCGACAGCGCGTGGCTTCTTACGAGCGCCCGAGACGGCGGCCTCAACCTCATCGACAACCGCCGTCTCGTCACCCAAGGGATCTAGATTGTTGTAATCGGTGGTGGAATCTGCCATCTGCGCTGCTACTCGGCCTCTTCGGTGTCCTCTGCATCGTCGGGCTCAACGGACTCGACGGGCACCGAAGTCACGTTGTCCTCGACCGAGTCGACGATGTCGCGCACATGGGCCAGGAAGGCCGTGCGCTCGGGGGCGGTCATAACCCGGACGCGAGCCAGGATGAGCTCGTCGAGCACGCGCTGCGCCGCAGTCTCGCCCTGCATGCCCAGGCGCTCGGTCAGGTCGGAAATGGTGCCGCCGGCCTGCTCGAACATATCGGACACGCTGCGGGCGATATCGGGGGTGCCGGCGTCCTTGCGGACCTGCTCGCCCTTAGTATTGAGGTCGTCAAGGACCTTCTTGCCGCCCTCAACGGCAACGGCAGCGGCGCCGAAGCCCACGTTGATGGCACCGTTAACAAGCTGATCGAATTTCATAACCATGGTTGGCTCCAATCATGAACAACTGCATTGGCGTTCTTGTACCCAAGATTGGGTGAACGACACAAAATCGTTTTATCGCCAAGATAGAAATCGAGCGGGGCGAAGCCTTTGACGGCGTTTGTCCCGCTCGTTCGCCGCAAGGCCGTCTTTACCTTACGTTGTCATTCATCGCGAAGGAGTTCTTCATGGCACAGCTCGTGGTGTAGAGCACCTTGCCCAACAGGGCATCGGTCTCCACGCGCACGAGCTCGGCAAAGGCCTCGTTGGCGCGGGCGAGCTCGGCGGGCGCCTCGGCCTCGGGCAGCGCGGCCACGGCGGCATCGACGTCGTGGATCTGCTTGTGGCCCATGCCGCCGACCTTCTCCTGATAATCCTCGACCGCGCGACCGCACTCATGGAAGCGAACATCGGCCAAGGCACCGATCAGGCGATTTGCCCAATAGAAATTCTCGGACGTCACGCGAGCCTGCGTGTCGGCATAGTACTCGGGCATGGTCTCGACATTGGCGTACAGCGGCACGAGCGCGTTAAACGAGTTGGAGCCAAACGCCATCCACTGCACGGCGCGATACGCCGGCTGCGCATAGGGGCGCAGCTGCAGCACGGCAAGCTGGCTGTTGCGGTTGATGCCGATGGGACGATAGGCGCCGCGCGTGGCGGGCGTGCCCTTGCTGCCGTAGCAGTCGTACTCTGTGCCCTGGTAGTGGCTCGAAAGCACGTACTTGATGTCCTCGATGGTCACCTTGCGCTCGGGCACGCGGCTCCAGGGGATGTCGTCGCTCTCGGGCGTGTAGTCGGCGTCGGGACCGTCCCACACATCGCTGGGGTTGAGGCAGCGCTGCATGTACCAGGCGCGCGGCGTGTTGTAGACGTGGTCGCTGTCGCTGTGCGAGCCAAAGGCCTCGCGCGGGTTAAAGACCGCAGCGGGACCATCGCCCTTAATGCCCAGCGTCAGATCCAGATGCCACTCGGCCATCCAGGAGCGCAGGTCGGCGGAGCACATGTGGTCGACCTGGGCGCCCTCGGCGTCGTCCAGGTCAAAGCTATCGATACCCAGCTGGTTGGGCATGGTCACGTAGGCATCATCGGGCACGCGCTTGGCGATCCAGTGGTGGCCGCCGATGGTCTCGAGCCACCAGATCTCGTCCACGTCACTAAAGGCGATGCCGTTGTTCTCGTAGGTGCCGTAGCGCTCGAGCAGGTCGCCCAGGATGCGCACGCCGTCGCGGGCGGACTTGGCGTACGGCAGCACCAGGGTCACCATATCCTCCTCGCCCAAACCACCGGGCTGCGCCGGAACATAGCCGTCCTCGCCTTCGTTACCCTTGGCGGGCACATAGTCCACGAGCGGATCGGCGCCGCGGACGCGCTCGTTGGTGGTGAGCGTCTCGGTTGCGGACATGCCAACATTGAGCTCATTGAAGCCGGCCTCGGCCCAAATGCCGTGACCCGGAACAACGTCGGGGACGCTCGTGTAACGCATGGGGTTGTCGGGCAGCTCAACGGTCAGGTGGCTCAGGACGCTCGTGTAGACACGCGGCTGCTCGTCGGGGTGCACCACGCGCATGCGCTTGGGCTCAAACACCCCGTTGGACGAGTCCTCATTGCGGGCAACCAGCGTCGAGCCGTCGTAGCTCGCGTTCTTACCAACCAAAATCGTTGTGCACGGCATGCGCATCCTCCTTGAGCGAAGAAATCAAACGGTAACAGTGTATCGCTTCGACACGAAAAGGGCGAAACCGCGACCTCGGCAGCCCCTGTGGTCAAAAACACCTATTTCGATGCGCGCTCCGCCGCCTCGATCACGTGCTTGGCGAGAATCGCCGTCGTTACAGCCCCCACGCCGCCCGGCACGGGAGTAATTGCGCCAACGATCAGCTCCGCAGCATCAAAATCGACATCGCCGACCAGCTTGCCAGCGGCCTCGTCCCAGTTAATGCCCACATCGATGATCGTCTGGCCCTCGCGAACCGCATCCGCGCCAATCGTGCGTGCGCGTCCAACGGCCGCAACCACAATATCAGCCGCACGGCACTCGGCAGCCAAGTCGCGCGTATGCGTATGGCACATCGTCACCGTGGCATTGCGAGCCGTAAGCATGGCGGCAACGGGACGGCCAATCACGAGCGACCGACCGACGACCGCGACCTTGGCCCCATCCAGCTCAACACCGTAATGGTCCAGCAATGCCAACACGGCCTCGGCCGTGCAAGGAGCAAAGCCCTCGCCTCGCCCCGAAAGCGTGGTGAGCAGCGAGGCCGGCGTCATGGAGTCAACATCTTTGGCGGGCTCGAGTGCCGCGGCAACTGTATCCTCGTCAAGGCCGGCGGGCAGCGGACGAAACATCAGGCAGCCATGAACAGCCGAATCGGTATTAATGCCCTCAATAGCCGCCAGCAGCTCATCCTGCGAAACATCGGCGGGAAGCAAAACGCGGCGAGCCTCAATGCCGACCTTCTCGCAGCGCTTGAGGGCGCCGCGCTCGTAGGACAGGTCGTCCTCGCGCTCGCCCACACGCACGATGGCCAGCGTCGGCACGATGCCCTGTTCGCGCAGGGCGGCGCAACGAGCGGCAAGCTCCTCGGTCAAAGCGCGGGCAACGGGAGCACCCTTGAGCAGCTCTGCCATGGCTATCCCCTCTTCCTTGCGGCGTCAGCAGCACGGCGCGCCAGTGCATCGGCGCGCGGCAGCCACGTATCTAGTAGTTCATCGCACGCCGCCTCGAGTTCCTCGGCGCGCGCCCGGTCTTTCATAGATGTGGTGTTGGCAAAGAGCGTCAGGCTCGCGCCTTGCATGGCGGCGCGGCAGAACACGGCGCCGCATGCCACGTCGGACAGCAACTGGCGCGAACCCTTGTCGGCCATGTCCTCGAGCAGCGCCAGCGCGCGCCCGCAGGCATCCATGATCCGGTACGGCGGCATGGCCGCCACGCGCAACGCGTCCTGAATCGCCGCGGGTCGAGCCGGGTCCTCGCGCGGAATGCCGTACGACGCGGACACCTGGCCGTATGCACGAACATCCTCGGCAACCAGACCCACTAGTTCCTGCGCCAACTCGTCTGCCTGGGCAAATGCACGCGTCAGATCGTCCGCCCGATCGCTAAGCGCGGGATTGGTCGCCCCGTAGCGAGCGACCATCCCGCAAAGCGAGGCGCCCAGCGCGCCCACAAAGGCGCTCGCGCTACCGCCGCCGGGAACCGGCTCGCGCGCGGCCAGCGCCTCGGCAAACCCACGGCAGGTCTTGTCCATCATCTCTTGGCTCATACGTATGCACCTTCAAGTCATATAGATCGGTCGGGCGGCAACCGCCGACCAACCGCATCAAACACGTAATGATGCTAAGTCTAGCCCATAAGCACATGAGCGTCAGCACACCTGGCCATCGCGGATTTCTATGACGAACGATAGGCGTCGGCGCCGCAAACATGGGACACATGGCCCAGCTTTCGAGACTCCCGGACGTCAAAAACTGGGGCATATCTATATCTATAAGTAAGGAACCCGTTGGGGCACGGCCACTCAACGGCCTCAAACCACGAACGGAGGTATCGCCGCACCGTACGCAAAGACATCCGCCGCAAACGGAAACAACGCCCTGACGCCCCGCGGCACCGCGATGTCACCAAGAGACAAGGAGGACGCCACCATGAAGAAAAAGACCCTATCGATCCTTTCCCTTTGCATCGCCCTCTTTGCCGCGCTCGCCCTCGTGGGCTGCGGCGGGAACGCATCGGGCGGAGGCAGCAGCGCCGCCAAGGGCGAGAGCAAGGAAAAGGCCCCCGTCGCCAAGAAGACCGACTTTATCTGGTTTAAGGTCGAGATGCCCGAGGGCGTTGGCGTAAGCGACTCGGCAGGCAAGAACGCCGACAGGGTCCAGCTCACCTTCCCCGAAGACGAGAACAGTTCGGCCGATCGCTTTATCCCCGTTTGGAAAAAAGCGCTGACGGCAGAGGAATCCCACGCCGACCAGGCAGAAAAGAAAGGTGATACGTTCCAGTGGAAGGATGGCGGGTCCGTCGAGTATAACGGCAGGACGTGGCTCGTCGGAACGTACGAGGACAACAGCGGCGTCTCAACCCTCCTCTTTACCGACGTTGAGCCGGGAAGCGTCTACGTCCTCATCTCGAACTTCGATCTGCATAAGAAAGAAGCCGAGGCGCTCCTCAACTCCATCGAGTTCCCCGATGACATGGCGAAGGCAGTTGCCGAGGCACGCGAAGTCGAGATTTCGAGCATCGAGATCAAGCATTAGGGGCTCGCACGCAGCATCGCATGCGCAGTCATTAAATGATCGGACGCCCAGCCAGGGGAGGATCGGATCGGCCGGCCCTCCCCTCTTTTGCGCCCGCGCATATTGCCACTTAACGGCGCAAATCCGGCCCTCAGAATGGGACACATGGCCCACCCTAGCGAGCCGTCAACGCGTACAGTAAAAGCAGGTAATCCATGGGCGGTTACAGATCGAGGAGGACACGACCATGAAAAAGAAGGCCTTTGCGATTCTCACCCTCTGCATCAGTCTCTTTGCCGCGGTTGCCCTGGTGGGCTGTGGCGGAAGCGGCGGCGCTACCGGCAGTGGCGGTGGCGGCGGAGCAGAAAAGCCAGCCGTGGATATGAGGACCGACTTCATTTGGTTTAAGGTCGAGGTCCCCGAGGGCGTCGAGGTCACCGACGTCGCAGGCGATACCGCCGACAGGGCCCAGTTTAAGTTCACCGAGAGCGAGCACGCCAGCGATCGCTTCATCCCCGTCTTCGATCCTGACAAGAACGCCGACGAGCTGTTCGACTACGAGGCAAAGTGGAATGCCAGCTTTGAGTGGACCGAGAATGACCCCGTCAAGTACAACGGCAAGACTTGGCGCAACGCTTCCTATACACACTCGGGCGGCGTGACGACTGAGTACTTCACCGAAGCAGGCGGCGGCAGCGTCTACGTGCGCATCGACAACGTCGAGGAGCACAAGGATGCCGTCGAAACCATGATGAAGTCTCTGGAATTTGCCGATGATATCGCCAAGGCCAAGACCGAGGCCATGGATGTTAAGCTCGAGGATATCGAGATTAAGCGCTAAGCGACTCGCGAGCGCAACGAAAAACACGAGCGCAGCGCCAACAAGCGGCGGTGCCCCAGCGTTTCGTACTAAGGGAGGGCCGGTAAACCGACCCTCCCTCTCTTATGCCGGTAGCTGACGAACGCGAGGATGCCGGACGCCGGAACCACCCCAAATGTGGCAACGGTACGAAAACGGCAAGCACCCAAACACGTCCGCCCGCCGATTTATAACGCCGCGCACACAATTTAAGTCGGGGCCTTTAAACATCTGGGCAGTATAGTTACCAAAATGAGTGCATAACCGCACCCTGCGAATGGAGGAGTTATGACCGAACACCACGCAATCAGTCGCCGAGCGTTTACGCTGGGCCTTGGACTCGCAGCATTGTCGCCATTTGTAAGCCTGCCCGAAACCGCGGGATTGGGCCTTCCCATGCGCGCGGCATTTGCAGAAGACACGCCCACATCGGCGGCCACCCTCGACAAGTTCGTCATTCGCCTTCGCCCCGCGGGCTATTTTCGCACCGCGAGCGTCAACGAAGACGGCAACGTCATCGGCAACGTCTGCCACCTGTTTAATGACGGCACGTCCAGCAAGCTCATCCTTGAGCACGTAGAGACCGATACAGATAATAGAAATTGGTATGCCATCCGCACCCTGCTCAATTTCGAAGAGCACAAGAAGACGGGCTACAGCATTTGGTCGGTCGATGGCGACTCGGACAAAGATGGAAAGGTCATCCACGTATGGAGCGGCGAGTATGACAACAAGCCCAGCCGCGCTTTTGCGTTCGAGCGGCAATCAAACGGAACCTATATCATCCGAGACCGCACGGTCGAGAAAGAAACCGAGAAAAAAGACATTAAGTACCTGGCAATAGAAAAGGACGGCAAAGACCAGGACAACAATAAGATCTGCCATAAGAGTAAGAGCATTCCGTGGGAACTCGAACTTGTCGGTTACGACAAGGGCGAGATCAATACCACAGTTAGAAGTATCGACTGGATCACGTATAGCAGCTACGTCGACGGACCATGCTGGATGAAATACGTCGACGGCAACAAATACCTCGACGAGCTGAGCATCCCGGGCACGCATGATTCAAGCACCTGCAGCGTCGACAACGACACCGAGCCCCAAACCTCGCTTGCAAAGTGCCAGCAGGATTACATCCCCACGCAGCTGCTCGAAGGCATTCGCTATTTTGATATCCGACTTGGAAAGAACAACGAGAACGGCGACCCCGGCATCGACCATGGAATATGCTACCTGCTCAAAAAAGACGGGGGCTTTATACATCTCTCCGATGTCATCGGTTACTTCAAAACATTTTTGAACGAAAACCCGTCAGAAGCGCTCATCATGCTGGTGTCACGAGGCAACGACGAAGCCACCGACGACAGTGTTACGACGGCTTTCGCCAATGTTATGGACAATAACTCCGATCTGTTCTATACGTCGAGCCATGTCCCCACACTGAACGAGGTGCGCGGAAAGATCGTCCTGCTGCGTCGATTTAAACTCGCCGGCGACAGCGTAGACGGCCACACGTGGGGCCTCGACCTCACCGAATGGGACGACAAAATCAAGGCGCATTCCGGAAAGTCCATGTGCCTCGTGAAATACGAGCAAGGCTTTGAGGCTGCGGGCAATACGGGCGACAAAGAGCCCTATAGCACAGCGGTATATGCCCAAGACCATTACAGCTGCACGGGGTCCAGTAAAATCGACTGGGTCGATATGGCCCTGAAGGCGGCGGCCGAGTTCAAGCGCAGCACCGTAGATATCACCGCCGCGGACGGGACAACGGTGCAGGCAACGGAGCGCTGCTGGTTTATCAACTACACGAGCTGCACGCAAAACAACCCTTTTACCGCGGCGCGAGTGGTCGACGAGCACCTGTACAAGAGCTCGTATATAAACAATACCGGAGTTGAGGGCACAAAAGAGGACTGCCGTAAGCACATTGGCATCATCGCATCCGACTTTGTTGATGCGGCACTGGCCCGGAGCATCTACCAGCGCAATTACGATACGGAGCACAAGCAGACGGCTTCGTGCTACCTCCCAGCCCGCATGCACATGACATATGGCGACTCGCTGAGCGATGCCTCGCTCCAGGATGGCAAGACCGTTGGCGAGGGCTACTTCCGCCTCGTCGACAGCAGCAACGTACTCAACGTAGCAGCTCCGGACAGGGTTTTTGCCATCGAATACGTGGATGTCGACGCCCGGGGCAACGAAACCGCTACGGGACTGCAGGGCTCCGTGCCCATCCATGTCGACCCGCGCGCGCTGACGCCCCATTTTGAGGGGCTTGAAGGCCTTAAGGCCGGCGAAGACGTGCGCGCCAAGATTGCGGCATCACTCGAGGGCAAGCTCGAAGGCGATGCCTGCACAGCCCAGCTCGAGTTTATGCACGATGCAAACGGCGCGCCGGGCACGGCAATGGCAGAGGGCGAGACATTTGCCGCGGGAACGTACTGGGTGCACGTGAACGGCCTTTTGGGCGACGCGGCACAAAACTACGCACTCGCCAGCAACGAGGCCGTAAGCTTTACCGTAGCGGCCTCGGGCAGCGCGGGCGGCGCCGGCACCGACAGCGGTACCAACGCAGGCAGCACCGACAAGAACGGTAAGGTCAACAAGCGCAAGGGCTCAGGCGAAAAGCTTGCCGGCACAGGCGACGGCTCTGGCATCGCCGCCGGGCTCGCCGCTGCCGCCGTGGCGACAACGGTCGCCGGCGCGGCAATGCTTGTCAACGATCGCGAAAACGCTGGGGACGACAGCGAATAGGCAAGCCCGCCTTTTAGACACATCGACTCAATCGGGGGCGCAAGACACCGTTCTGTGCCCCTTTTTTTGACATGAAGGGGTAGCGCATAAAGGACGCCTCGCAGGTTGAACGACCAGCCACCGTGCCGCCAGATGCGCGGGCGTAAGTCTGGCCCGAACGCCGACGTCGGCTACATCACCATGTTCAGTGCGTTCACAAATTCCTGTGCCTGGGAGCGGCTGCTCAGGCTAAAGACACAGGCAGTCAACAACCTGTTGCGCAGAAAAACATTGCGGCCCTTGATCCTGTTAACGCCCGTGATGTCCTTAAGGTAGACAATCTCGATATGCTTGCCGCCGAAAGTGCCCTTCTTGAGCACCTCGATGCGGTTGGGGTAAATCCTGACGTCTTTAAACCCGCCCGAACCTTTGTCCTGGAACAGCAAAGTGTTGTTATCCATGCGTGTCACTCCCGCGGGGTTCGCTAAAACTGCCTCTATGGCCACATTTTAGTCACCGCAAGGCTCCCATGCGAAGGTGCCAGACAGCACAGCAATTCGTGTCCGCGCGAGGCTTTAAACTAAATGCGATAAAGATGCATTCCATAAGAGGAAAGTGGGGCGACAGTGATGGGCGAACTGGTAAACCGTGGAGAATCGGCAATCGTGCCAGAAGTTTTTTACAAGCAGGTTTCCTCGATTCTCAACGCCGCTCGCGACAAGGCCTATACCGCCGTTAACTTTGCGATGGTTGAGGCGTATTGGGAGATCGGCAAGAGCATTGTTGATGAGCAGGGCGGAGAGGAGCGCGCAGCATATGGAGAGGCATTGATTGCAGGCCTCTCCAGAAGGCTTACCGCGGATTTCGGAAGAGGCTTTGGCATCGCAAACCTTCGCAATATGCGTCAGTTCTTTCTTGCGTTTCCAATTCGCGACGCACTGCGTAGCGAATTGAGCTGGACTCATTACCGCAGGCTGATGCGTATTCCCGACCCCGAAGCTCGCGCCTGGTACATGAACGAATGCGCCGATTCTCGTTGGAGCACGCGTCAGCTCGAGCGCCAGATCAACACCATGTTCCGCGAGCGCTTGCTTGCCAGCAAGGACAAGGAGGCCGTCACCCAGGAAATCCAAAAGAGCGCCCCGGCTCGTCGCCCCGAGGATATCATCCGCGATCCATACGTACTGGAGTTTTTAGGTTTCTCGGACGATACTGCGTTTCGCGAGAGCGATCTAGAGCAGGCGCTCATCACACATCTTCAGAAGTTCCTGCTGGAGCTTGGCCGTGGCTTCGCTTTCGAGGCGCGCCAAAAGCGTATCACCTTTGATGGACGCCATTTCTATATTGACCTTGTGTTTTACAACTATCTGATGCGCTGCTTCGTGCTCATCGACCTTAAGACCGATGACCTTACGCATCAGGACCTGGGCCAAATGCAAATGTATGTGAACTACTACACGCGCGAGCTCATGAACGAAGGCGACAATCCGCCTATAGGCATCGTGCTCTGCGCGGACAAAAGCGACTCGATTGTCGAGTACACGCTGCCCGAAGACAACGACCAAGTGTTTGCCGCCAAATACTTGCCGTATCTTCCAAGCAAGGAAGAGCTGGCGCGCGAGCTGAGTGCCGAGTACCGCGCCATCAACGAAGCGACTAATGGCGAAGCGCAAGGGTAGCAGCACGTTGCGACCGATACCCCCGACGGCGTTTCATATCCCCCGACATAAGAGGAGCGCTCCATGACAGACAGACCGAAAACGACACTGCGCGACTGCATCTATGGGCTTGCCGTCGGCGACGCGCTGGGCGTTCCTTACGAGTTTAGGCCCCGCGGCACGTTCAAATGCACGGACATGATCGGCTACGGCACGCATGGGCAGCCCGACGGCACCTGGAGCGACGACACGTCCATGACGCTTGCTACCTGTGACTCGATTAGGGAGCGCGGGCACATCGACACCGCGGACATGCGCGACAAGTTCGTCGGCTGGATTGCCCGTGACGAGTATACAATCGACGGCGTTTTCGATTACGGCGGCACGACCGCCCGCGCCTTGCACGCCGACAAAGGAGGCTCCGGCGAGCGCGACAACGGCAACGGCTCGCTCATGCGTATCGCTCCCCTGGCGTTCACCGATGCGACGAACAACGAGATCCGCGAGGTCTCCGCAATTATGCACGCCCACAGAACGTCGACCGACGCATGCATCATATTTGTCGAGCTGATGAGGGATGTGATGAACGACGCGCTCCCCTCGTGGGCACTCCATCTGAAAGGCATGCCTGAGCAGGAGATCAAGTCAGGTGGCTTCGTACGCGACACGCTTAAGGCCGCTACCTGGTGCTTCGTCAACACTAACAGCTACGAAGATTGCGTGCTTGCGGCCGTCAACCTGGGCGACGACACCGACACCACCGCAGCCGTCGCAGGCGCCCTCGCCGGCACGGCATACGGCATGGACGCAATTCCGCAGGAGTGGGTCAACGCCTTGCGAGGCAAAGAGTTGATTGAGGGCTGCTTGTTTTAGGGCGCGCTGACAGCAGAAACAGGCCGGGAGGCATCGTGGAGAGGTCGACGCTGCGCGCGGCTGCGAGGGTCTTTTCGCGATTCCTTCAGCGCGCTCTCGTAGAGCGCCTTGTAGTCGGGGTCCTGGCCGGTGTCTCCGCCCTGTGCAGGTTCGGTCGGCTCGGTCTCGGCGGGCGTGGTCTCCTGGGCCATGCTCCCTCCATTTCTGCCCCGTGTGAGGCATCGTCTTGTCCCGTGCGGGGCGCTTTTCGGCATGAACCAGGCCACCCGTGCGGATGGCCTGGTTCAACGTTTGGTCAGGCCGGCTGGACTCGAACCCGCACGGGCGAAGCCCACGTGCTCCTGAGGCACGCGCGTCTATCAATTCCGCCACGCCCCGATGGCACCTGGCCGAGGAATCGAACCCCGGTAAGCAGTTTTGGAGACCGCCACACTGACATTGCGCTAGCCAGGTGTGTATAATCTGATTTGAAAAGCCCTGGGCGTGCTGGATAGCTAACCTGGGGCTCATTTCTTTATGTCGTCTATGGCCCCGCCCTGGTCAACAAGATAACGCGGTCGATGTCATGCCTCGACATCTCAAGCCGCACGCGCTTCAGCGCGTCCTCTCTTGTCACAGGGACTTCCTCGCAGTTAAGCACGACAATAGAGGGGCTTACCGGCCCACCTTCCACCTTTTCGAACTGCCGCACTGCCTTTCTTATATTGCGCTCGATGTTTGATTACCAGTTAGATCGACACTGATCCAAAACTTGATAAGGTTGCCAGCGTAAGGGAAAATAGAAATCGCGGAAAGTAGCACAGTACGAGGAGTGCCCTTGATTGAGGAGACGTAGGTGCAAATCCTACCGCCGCGCAAGCCGTCCTTCGGGGCGGCTTTTTATGCCAATAGGAGGCGGCGGATGCCCCTCGAGAAACCCGCCGCCGTAGCCGCCGACCCCGTGAAGAGCGCTAAGTGGGACGAGCTCACCGCCGGCCACGCGAGATCATCCCCGCATGCGCGAGGAACAGCGACGACCTCGTTTGCAAGAGGGTCAACGGCGAGATCGCGGCACTTGGTGTAAGGGCCGGCGCCGACGTATCGGACATCTTCTCCGGCGTCACCGACAGCCACTGCAAGGACGGAGTGTGGCATCCTGATTACGATTGGAACGAGGACCTCATCGCGAGGGAGGCGTTCGCCGATTTTTTCAGCGCCCACTTCACAAGCCCGGAATCAGCCGAGCGGTTGAGACGCTATTTCCCGGAATCGGGTAAGATATTCGATGAGATGCTCGACGAGTTGGGAAGGGGCTGACATGTACATCTACCTAAGCAAGGAGGACAGCGAGAAGCTGGACCGCCTCATGCGTGAGTACAAGCAGACCTTCCATGAGAGATGCCACGCCTACTGCATGCGCGACCCTATCGCCGAAATAGAGAAGTGCCTGAAGACCGGCAAGCCATCCAAGCTCAAGCCTGAACCCGAAGCGGTCTACTAGACACCAACGGTGAGTCGCTTGCAAAGTTTGACGAGCTTGTAGAGAGGCTGGCACGATGAGGGATTCCGAGAAAATGACCGCCGAGGATGCGCTCGAGGCCCATATGGAGCGGTTCGGCTTCATCCCGTGGGGGCTTTCGACAATGGATGACGATCACATTGTCGCCGCTGTCGAGAAGGCGCTCAAAGACGGAGAGCCGTACAAGGACGAAGTGCCTGAGGACTGCGTCCTGTAAATACGAAACAACTTAGACGCTGAAGTAAAAGCCGGCTTATAGGACAAAATGTGTGTCCACGTTGGGGGCATCGGCGCAGGTCGATGCCCCTTTTTCAGCCGTTTAAATTCCGTTCCCGCTTTTAACCGCTCGGACAGAATGTGTGTCCGGTTGCCCATCGTTCCCGCTGGTAGATAACCTCTTCCGGAACCGTTAAATACCCTTTCGGAAGAGGTGCCCATGAAGGCCGTTTATTGCCCCTACTGCGGCGGTCGGACCAAACGCAACGGCAGGACCTCATCGGGGTCCCAGCGGTGGAGGTGCACGGCCTGCGGCGCGTCGACGACGGTGAGGTACGACGACACGGCGACAAGGCTGGACGAGTTCCTCGGGTGGCTCCTCTCCAAGGACTCCCAGGCGGCGATGCCGGGCGGCGGGCGGTCCTTCAGGCGCAGGACGGCCGAGTTCTGGGAGGTCTGGCCCATGCCCGTCCCCGACGGCGAGCTGCACCGCGTGCTCTACGTCGACGGGATCTGGGTCGCGCGCGACCTCGTGGTGCTCATATGCTGCAGCGGCGAGCGGGTGGTCTCCTGGTACATGGCGAGGTCGGAGAACTCGAGGGCGTGGTCGGCCCTCATGGCGCCGATCCCGGCGCCCGACGTGGTCGTCACCGACGGCGGGAGCGGGTTCGCCAAGGCCGTGCGCGAGACCTGGCCGCGCACCAGGGTCCAGAGGTGCACCTTCCACGCCTTCTCGCAGGTCAAGCGCTACACGACGACGCGGCCGAAGCTCCAGGCGGGGCGCGAGCTCTACCTCATCGCGCGCGACCTCATGGGCATCGAGACGCTGCACCAGGCCGAGCTCTGGGTCGAGCGCTACCTCGACTGGTGCGGGTTCTGGGCCGACTTCCTGGAGGACAGGACCGTGGTGGACGGCAGGAGGGCCTGCACCCACGAGAGGCTGAGGCGGGCGCGCTCGTCGCTGTCGTCGCTGGTGTCGGCGGGGACGCTGTTCACCTACCTCGACCCCGCCCTGGCCAAGGCCGGCCCGCTGCCGTCGACCAACAACATGATCGAGGGAGGGGTGAACTCGCAGCCGGGGGCCGTCCTGCGCAACCACCGGGGGCTGACGTCGGTCAAGCGCGTGAAGGCGGTGTTCTGGTGGTGCCACGCGCACTCGGGGGACGCGAGGACGGCGCGCGAGAAGCTCGCCACGATGCCGACCGATGCGGACATCGACTTCCTGTTCAGCGTCTACTCCGCCTCGCCGTCGCGCGAGGACGGAGGGCCGGAATGGGGCGACAGGGCCGTGTGGGAGGACCTCCACCACAGGGACCCGTACCCGTTCTGGCTGGATTAATGGATGGAAACGGATGTTCTATCGGGACACACATTTTGTCCTATAAGCCGGTCCTGTCGCCGCACAAAAACGGGGCAGCCCGCACTCATGCGAGCCGCCCCATACCTCTGGCTTTCACGTTACGGCGCCAACTGACACCACTCCCCTACTTACCAAATAGCGCACCCAGCAGGCCGCGACGTTTGGGCTTTTCTTCTCGGTAGGAACCCTCGGCAACCGCTGCCACCTGACGCGGCTGCTCGCCGTCTCCACGACGCACAATCTGGTACAGGAACGGCGACTTGACGTATTTGACCTCGATGGGCGTGGCATGCACGGTACTTTCGTTCGATAGATGCAGGCTCGGGTTGAGCGGCGCCACCACATGCGTCTCACGCTTGTCGCTAAACACCACCGCGGCCACGCGGCCCGTCTGGCCGTTTACGGCAATGCGCACCTGCTCGCCATCGCGGCTGTCCGTCGCTGGGCGATCGACAAAGTAGACCGGTACCATCACCAGGCCGTCCTTATGCTTGCGAGCCTTGCGCGCCCAGGTGCGGATGCTCTTTTTATTGAGCCCCAGCACCGCCTCGGCATCGTTGCCGGCAATGTCGAGCGCCAGCTTATCAATGACCACCTGGTCCTTGGTAGACGCATCGACGGAGACAACGCGGAAGTCGCCTTCCTGCATGGCCGGGTCAAACGGCCCAACCTTGGCAAAGTCCCACGGCTCCAAAATGCCCATAAGGCGAACGTCCAGGTAGTTTGCCCGCGGATACACCCAGTCGAGCACCTCGTAGTACACCAGGGTCTCCTTGCTCAGCCCCTTGCCCGGGAAGGACGCCATCATGCGCAAATCCGCGAGCGCCATGGGGAAGTAGAAGAGCATCATGTCATTTTGAATCGCGTCTTCCACGTCGTGCCCGGCAAAGGCATCGGGATACTGGCGCACCAGCTGCAGTGCGTTGGCACGTGCCTGCTGCGGCGAGATTTCGCAAGGAATACCCTGCTCAGGCACATACTCGGCACCAACGCCCAAGGTCAAGCGTTTACTAAACGTGCCGGGCTTGAGCAGGTCGGCCACACCGATTTTGTTGCCGCAGGACGGGCACTCAAACACGCGCTGGGTCGATGACCCCTCAAAGGACGCACCGCAGAAGGGGCAGGGAATGCTCACGTGCGCTGCCTCTTGAAACTCCTGCGCCGTGCCGCGGTCCTCCCACAGCAGATGCTCCAGAACCGACTGGTTGCGCCAGTACGCATTAAAGAAATACCAGTCGGGGTCCACCGGGCGCTCGAGCTGCGACACATGGGTGAGCTTAAGCAGTCCATCGACAACCGTCAGCGGCGTATGACGAATGCCCAGGGCGCTCTTGGGCTCCCCCGCATCGGCCTGCCACGGGATGACCGTGCCGCAATAGGCGCACTCAAAGCTGCGTTTAGCCTGGTGTGAGTACATAGGACCGCCGCAGTTTTGGCATTTAATGGCAAACATCTCGTCCATAGAAACGTCCTCCTTTGCACAGGGGCTGTCGATATTAAGTATGTCGGGCAGGCAGGCACATGCCCATACCCATGTGGCCCAAAATGGAGCACCCGGTCGGACAAGAAGGGCCGCTCGTTAGCTCGCGCAGACCATTGCTGCATTTTCTGAGCATCGGCGCACGGTGCGCTCATGCGAGCTACACTATCCCCTTAAACGAGGATGCGAGGAGATACGCCATGCTATTTGTAAATCGGCTGGTACATACGCTTGTTCCCGGCAGCGAGGACGAGCCGGTCGATACGGCTTGCCGCACCAACGCAGGCTTTGCCGCAAGTCTCATCTGCATTGGCCTCAACATTACCCTGTGCCTAGCCAAGGGCATCGCGGGCCTGCTCGCCGGCTCCGTCTCGCTCATCGCCGACGCCTTCAACAACCTCTCCGATGCCTCGAGTAACATCGTCAGCCTGCTCGGGTTCCGCCTTGCCAGCCGCCCGGCCGACGAAGGTCACCCCTATGGCCACGGCCGCTACGAATACCTCGCCGGCCTGTTTGTCGCCGTCCTCGTTTGTGCCGTCGGCATCAACCTGGTGCTCGAGTCCGTTACCAAGATTATCAAGCCCTCCCCCACCGCCTACACGCTCGTTTCCCTTGCGGCACTGGCTACGTCCATGCTCGTTAAGCTCTGGATGGCTGCATTCAACCGCACGCTGGGGAATCGCATCGACTCCGAGACGCTCATCGCCACGGCGCAGGACTCCAAAAACGACGTCATCACCTCGGGCTCGGTCTTGGTGGCGGCGCTTATTTCGCAGACGACCGGCTTTGACCTCGATGGCTGGGCGGGCCTGGGCGTGGGCATCTTCATCTGCATCAGCGGCCTGGGCCTGGTGCGCGACGCCATCAGCCCGCTGCTGGGACAAGCGCCCGACCCCAAGCTCGTCCAGGAAATCCGCGACAGGATCATGTCGTACCCCCAGGTCCTGGGCACGCACGACCTCATGGTGCACGACTACGGCCCCGGCCGTCAGTTTGCCAGCGCACACGTGGAAATGCCCGGCGAGGGCGATGCCTTTGAGCACCACGAGATTCTGGACACCATCGAGCACGATATCAAACGCCAGATGGGCATTGGCATTACACTGCACTGCGACCCCATTGCAACAACCGGTGACGACCTGCGCGGCTGGGTCAAGCGCGGCGTAGCGCAGATCGACCCCACGCTTTCCATCCACGACCTGCACGAACACGATGGCTTTGTGTCATTTGACCTGGTGCGTCCCGACGGCTTTGACATATCCGACGAGGAGCTGCTGGAGCTCGTCACGCGCATCGTGCACGAGCGCAGGCCCGATGCATCATGCGTCGTCACATTTGACTCGGGCTTTAGCTCGCCCGACCGTCCGGCAGAGCAGCTGTAATCGACAGCAAAACGGGACGCAGGACCGCCGACCAACGCGCCTATGCGGCCGGTCACGCGATCCTGCGTCCCGTTTTTGTTTGCACTGCTAAGGCTCTAGCCGCTCGGCCGCTAGTTTCCCTGTGCGCCCGAAATGCCGTTTTGTAGGGCGTTCCAGGCATCCGTCGCCATGTCTCCCAAGTTCTGCGCGGTATCGCCCAGGTTTTGTGTCGTATCGCCCAGCTCTTGCGCCTTGTCTCCCAATTCCTGCGCCTTGTTGCTCAGGTCCTCCAGCATGTTGGAGCTCGAGCTGTCGGTGCCGCTTTGGCCGTCGGACGAGTTGCCCGAGCTGTTCTTGTGCGTGAGTTGAATTTCAAGGTTACCGTTGTCGTTATAGTAGGCAGAAGTAACAACCCAGTTGGCATCGACGACGGGCGTTGAGCCATCATCAGTCAGGACCACGGCATTCGAAAGATCGGCGCCACGCGACTTGAGAAGCTTCTTAGCGTTGGACCAGTACTGCCCCGGGATATCGCCCAGCTCTACTGCACCTGTCTGGTCGACCTCTGTCTGCTCAGCCGTCGTGCTGGTTGTAGCACCTCGCTTGTTGAGCATGCCCGTCACGATGGCAAACACAACCGACAGCGCAAAAAAGATCGCCAACACAATGAGGATCTTCTTGATCACGCTCGACGAACGCGACGGCGTCTCTTCCTCGTCCTCACCATACTGCGGGATCGATTTGGGATAGTCGCGATAAGGTTGGCGCGCATACGGATCGCGCGACTCATATCGAGGCTGGGCCTGCGCCGTGCGCGGCATATACGTCGTCTGCTGAGGCTGCGGAATGGGATTTTGCGGCAGGTTGTCATAAGCGCCTGCCGCCGCATTGTCATACGGGTCCGGCGCCGCATTGCCATACGGATCCTGCGGTGCATAATCAAACGGATCCCGCGGTGTATCGCCATAGCCCATAACTCGTGTGGGTTCGGCGGACGCCTGCGTCGTATCGGGGGCAGCATTGCCGGGGTTCGACACAATGCGGGTCGCATCGGCGCTGCCGCCAGCCTGTGCGGAGCCATATCCGCCCATCACGGTCGTCTTGTCCTGGTCCATGCAACGTTTCCTTTCCGTCGCCTGCAAGCATCAAGTTATCCATGCATTCTACCCGCGCAAAAGCCTATGATGGGCAAAGGCCGTCGGTATCTACAAGACATGCGCGGGCCTAAGGATCAAAAAGCCCCGCCGGGCCATGGAGACGCGACGGGGCGGGCTAGCAGCTATAGTCAGCAGGCTTAGAACAGGCCAGTGATGTTGCCGTCGTTGTCGACGTCGATGTTTTCGGCCGCGGGAACCTTGGGCAGGCCCGGCATGGTCAGAACGCTGCCGGTCAGCGCGACCACAAAGTGGGCACCGGCGGAAACCTTGAGCTCGCGCACGGTGATGCGGAAGCCCTCGGGAGCGCCCAGCGCCTTGGCGTTGTCGCTAAAGCTGTACTGCGTCTTGGCGACACACACCGGCAGGTTGCCAAAGCCGTTCTCGCGCAGCTCGGCAAGCTGACGCTTGGCAGCCGGCGTAAAGTCGACACCATCGGCGCGGTAGACCTTGGTGGCAACGGCCTCGAGGGCATCGGCAACATCGGCGCCGTCCTCGTAGGCAAACTTGAGCTCGCTCGGCTGCTCGATCAGGCGCATGACCTCATCGGCCAGCTCGAGCGCGCCCTCGCCGCCCTTGGCCCAGACCTCGGAAAGCTTAACGTTAACGCCGAGCTTCTGGCACTCGGACTCGATGAGGGCGAGTTCAGCCTCGGTATCGGTCGGGAAGCGGTTAATGGCGACCACGCAGGGCAGACCGTAGACGTTCTGGATGTTGTCGACGTGACGGAGCAGGTTGGGCATACCGGCCTTGAGCGCCTCGAGGTTCTCCTCGTTGAGATCGGCCTTGGCAACGCCGCCGTTGTACTTAAGTGCACGGGCGGTGGCGACAATCACGACGGCGCTGGGGCGAACGCCCGTCATGCGGCACTTAATGTCGAGGAACTTCTCGGCACCCAGATCGGCGCCAAAGCCTGCCTCGGTAATGGCGACATCGCCAAAGCGCATAGCCATGCGCGTAGCCATGATGGAGTTGCAGCCGTGGGCGATGTTGGCGAAGGGGCCGCCGTGGACAAACGCGGGCGTACCCTCGAGCGTCTGCACCAGGTTGGGCTTGAGCGCGTCCTTAAGCAGCGCGGCCATGGCACCCTGAGCCTTGAGGTCGCGGGCGCGGACAGGCTCGCCGGCATAGCTGTAGCCGACGACGATCTCGCCCAAGCGCTCCTTGAGGTCGTTGATGCTCGTGGACAGGCACAAGATCGCCATGACCTCGGAGGCAACGGTGATATCGAAGCCGTCCTCGCGCGGCACGCCCTGAGCCTTGCCGCCAATGCCGTCGATAACGTGGCGCAGCTGGCGGTCGTTCATGTCGACAACGCGCTTCCAGGTGATGCGCTTAACGTCGATACCGAGCTGGTTGCCCTGCTGAATATGGTTGTCGAGCATGGCGGCCAGCAGGTTATTGGCGGCACCGATAGCGTGGAAGTCGCCGGTAAAGTGCAGGTTGATATCCTCCATGGGGATGACCTGGGCCCAACCGCCGCCGGCGGCACCGCCCTTTACGCCAAAGACGGGGCCGAGCGAAGGCTCGCGCAGGGCCACAGCGCTCTTGACGCCGCGACGGCGCAGGCCATCGGCCAGACCGATGGTCGTGGTGGTCTTGCCCTCGCCGGCGGGCGTGGGGTTGATGGCGGTCACGAGGACGAGCTTGGCCTGGTGATTGGTCGGCTCGTTGAGCAGCGAATAGTCGACCTTAGCCTTGTCGAAGCCGTACGGAATCAGGTGCTTTACGTCGACGCCGGCGTTCTTAGCCACCTCGGTAATGGGCAGCGGCGTGACGGAACGTGCGATTTCGATGTCAGTAGGCATGGGCGGTCCTTTCGTTACCGGATGAGAAAAAGACCAATTCAGCATAGCACGGGCGCGCAATAGTAAAACACCCGTAACCGATGAATGGCGATATGTTTATCCAATGCTCAGCGATAGCCTACAGACCAGCCAAAACAAACCCGCCTCTAAACGGCCGGCTCGATGCCCAAGTGCTCAAAGGTGCGAAGCGTTGCCTGGCGACCCTGGGGCGTGCGAATCATCAAGCCGCACTGCAGCAGATAGGGCTCATAAACATCCTCGAGCGTACCCGGGTCCTCGCCCACCGCGCTGGCAAGGGTCGTCAGACCCACGGCACGGCCGGAGAACGTCTTGGCAAGCGTCTCCAAAATACGAATGTCCATCCAGTCCAGACCAAGCTCATCGATCTCGAAAAACTCGAGCGCCTGACGGCAAATATCAAGCTCGATGGGACCGTTGCCGCGCACCTGCGCATAGTCGCGCACACGCTTGAGCAGACGGTTGGCCAAGCGCGGCGTGCCACGCGAGCGCGAGCCGATCTCAAGCGCGCTCGGATGGTCTATCGTCACGCCCAAGATGGTCGCCGAGCGCGTCACGATCTGGGCGAGCTCCTCGACCGTGTAGTAGTCCAAGCGATACGAAATGCCAAAGCGGTCGCGCAGTGGACCAGTCAACATACCCGAGCGGGTCGTTGCCGCCACCAGCGTAAACTTGGGGATATCCAGGCGAATCGAACGTGCGGCCGGACCTTTACCGATCACGATATCGAGCGCAAAGTCCTCCATAGCGGGATACAGGACTTCCTCGACCGAACGGTTAAGACGGTGAATCTCATCGATAAACAGCACGTCACCCGGCTGCAAGTTGGTAAGGATAGCCGCCAGGTCGCCGGTACGCGCGATGGCCGGGCCGCTCGTCGTCTTGATCTGAGCGCCCAGCTCGTTGGCGATAACGGTGGCCAGCGTGGTCTTGC
>CABQKL010000002.1 GCA_902464645.1 uncultured Collinsella sp. | reverse complement strand
AACGTTTGATTGTCGTGATTGACGAGTATCCCTATCTCGCCCAATCGAATCCCGAAATCAGCTCGTTGCTGCAAGACAAGATCGATCACCTGTACAAAGAGACCAAGCTCATGCTTATCCTGTGCGGGTCGTCGCTTTCGTTTATGGAAGGGCAGGTGCTGGGCTACGAGAGTCCGCTATACGGTAGGCGTACGGCCCAGTTTAAGATCATGCCGCTCGATTTTACGACGACCCTCGGCCTGTGGCAGGGCATGAGTCGCGAAGACGCTGCGGTTTGCTATGGCATGACAGGCGGCATTCCTGCATATATCGAGAAAGTCGATCCTGTCGCACCGCTCAAGGACAACATCAAACGTCTTTTTCTTACTCCTACGGGCTATCTCTTTGAGGAGCCGAGTAACCTGCTATTGCAAGAGTGCCGCAATCCCGAGCAATATGATGCGATCGTGCAAGCAATTGCTCAGGGGCGCTCGAAGATCTCGGAGATTGCGAGCTCTACGGGAATCCCTGCGAGCAACGTAAAGAGCTATGTGGATAAGCTGGCGTCGCTTGGGATTGTCGAGCGCGAGCTGCCCCTAAACGAGACGAGCAATAAGCGAGCCGTGTATCTGCTGAGCGACCAGATGTTTAGGTTCTGGTATATGTTTGTTCCGCAGAACATCGGGCTGATTCAAAACGATATGGCCGAGATGGCGTATAAGCGCATTGAGCCGCACGTATCGGATTACATGGGTACGGTCTTTGAGCTTATATGCAGGCAGTATGTGTACGAACTCGCGCGGGCGGGCAAGCTCGATGTGGTTCCGGCGAGCGTCGGGCGCTGGTGGGGGACGGATAATCGCACGCATACGCAGGAAGAAATCGACTTGATTGTTGACGACGGCGAGGGCACTGCACTGTTTGCGGAGTGCAAATGGCGCAATGAACCGGTGGGCGAAGACGTGCTGCAAAAGCTCGTGCACCGCAGCGAGCTCTTTAGACGGCAACGAAAAAGCTATGCGCTTTTCTCAAAAAGCGGCTTTACGCAGGGATGTCGGGATGCCGCAGAGAGTAGGGGAGACGTCAAGCTGATTTCGTTTGTCGAGATGTGCGAGCGGGATAACGCTGCTCGGGGGTAAAGCCTGTCCTCGAATGGCTGAAACGGGGCCCCTCTGTTGTCGTGCTAGCTGCCAGCGGAATGCCGGCGGAAAGCATGTCCCAGATTTTGGCTCTAGGGTGGGACGCCGTTTCCGAATCGGCTCTCAACCGGAAATTGCATCCCGGAATGAGCGCTCAGACTGGGACGCACTTTCCGGATCGGCCTTCAAGCGGAAGCTGCGTCCCGGATTCTGGCTCCAGAGTGGGATGCCGTTTCCGGTTGAGGTCTCTGGCGGAAGCTGTATCCCGGAATCGAGCTTCAGAGCGGGACGTGCTTTCCCGTCAGGAGCTCAAGTGGAAACTACGTCCCGGATTCAAGCCTCGGAATGGGACGTGCTTTCCGGATGGGCTTCAAGCGGAAACTGTGTCCCAGAATCGACATGGCTTCAAGTGGAAAGCGCGTCTTAGAATACCGCGCCGGCGTTTTTGGCGGTTGTGGTGGGCAAGGGGGGCATCGCCTACACACGCGACGACGGCGTGGCGGTGATCCCCATGGCGGCACTTGGGGCGTAGTGGTTTTGCGGGGCGTCGGGCTTCCTTTACCGAAAATCCATTTGGTAAACCAGATGCTCGCGGATAGAATAAAGTTGACGGCAGCCCAAGTGGTGAAGAGCTGGGCAGCGCCGTTGCTTGGTCAAGAGGTCAATGCCTTAATGGCAGCGACTTGTTATGCTTCGAATGCTGCTTGAGTGCCTCGGAAAGTTCGATAAGCGCCGTGAAGAGCGAGACCAAAGCAACCAAGAGCTCTACGAGCTCTGATGGGCCCGGGATGACCTCTGATTCAAGTCACCGGGCCTCAATCTTTTTCATGCATTTGAATAGAGTGGGCGACTCTCTTGGGGCCGTCTGCATGGCGTGTGCTTGACGCATGGTATTGCGCCCCGCTTTCATGTCCGCACGGGCGCCTATCCTTACGGCAATGTAGCCGCCTATGTAGCAAGCGGCAGGCAATGGAGAAAGGCCCTAACCGTGTCAGCTGAAAAGACGCCGTGTATCTCGGCTATCGATACGACGAACTTTGCGCGCCAGATTGTGCTGGACTTTGAGTTTGCGCCGGTGCCAAAGCAGCGCCAACGCCGTGGACTGCGCAACGAGATTATTGAGGTCGGCGCCGTCAAGCTCGATTACCACGGCAACGTTATGGGCGAGTTCTCGCAGTTTGTGCAGACAGAATTTACCGAAGGCGTTGCGTTTCCCGTTCGCGAGCTTACGGGGATATCGGCTGTGGACACCGCGATGGCCGATCCGCTCTACGTGGTGATCAAAAGGCTCAGCGATTGGATCGGTCGCTACTCCGCCCAAGTGGTCTGTTGGAGCGGGACGGACCGTCGACAGCTTTTGACCGAGTGTCAGGCAAAGCGCATCGACTTTTCCGCATTTCCTACGGATTGGGCCGACCTGCAGGCGTTTTACACCTCGATCATGGACGTGGGCAGCCACGGGTGCGTCTCGTTGAGTGACGCGGCAACGTGGTTTGGCATCGAGTTTGACGAGTCGACGGGGCACGCCCACAGCGCCCTGGCCGATGCGCGCGTGACCGCCAAGTTGCTCAAGCAGGTGATGGACGGGGACTACCGCGTGAGCCCGCGCGCCCAGGAAGTCCGCCAGCGGTGGGGGATGGGCGAGCGAGCCCAGACGCGTCTTTCCAGCAAGTGCCCCGAGCTGGGCGACCTGCTGCTGAGGTTTAAGGCGGAGGGGAGTTAGGCCTTTTGAGAACGCCATTCGGTTTGGCATGGCGGGACTGTAAGCGCGACTTCGCCCTGCTGTTTGAATCGAAGTGTCAACCAGTATGACGAGCTGTCTGGTCTGTCTGCCTACGCCCTCGCAATCCCGCGTGCCGCGCTCAGCAGCTCGTACTCCCTCTGACTCCACTGGTGCAGTCTCGCTGCGTCGACGGCATCGCGGCACAGGTCCAGGAACACCTCGGCTCCCTCGTAGAAGCACTCGCGGGCAAAGGCGCCGGATCCGTCCGCAACGCACTTGCCGTCGGCAAAGAGCTTCCAACTCGACGGCTCGCGCGAGTCGTCTCCGAGCAGCTTGATCTGCAGTACGTGCGGGTTGCCAGCAGCACAGAGCTCTTCCTCGAGCACCTGCACAGTAAAGCGCATCTGGTGGGAGAGGCCGCTCTTGACCATGGCCGAGGCATAGCCGCTCGGCCTGTCCAGGAGATGCATTCGCTTTGGTTTGGCGACCAGGTTGTGGAAGTTGCGCTCGCTGCGCACAGAGAAATTGTCCATACGGACTCCTTTCATCGATGTTGGCAGGGCCACCGTGCCTCTTGGCCGGTTGGCGTCGGGATCGTGGAGCCAACTCTCTAGCCCGACTCTGGATAAAACGCGCCCACTCCTTGCGGGCACGATGGAGTCTATCAGCGCGCGCGGACAGAAATCAAGCGCCGCCTGCGAAATGATGTGCAGACGGCGCTTGATTACGCGGCAATTATTCGGCAAACATCCGGAAAAGTGTCGAAATCAGCCGTATAAAAGTACGGAAAAGTGTCAAATTCGAGCCGCCCAAATTACGGAAAAGTGTCGAAATGGGCGCGTGGAAATCACGGAAAAGTGTAAAACCGCACGTAAACAGGGGTGCGGCATGGCTTATGTTCCAACCTAGCTGTTGGGGTCGCCTTTGAGGGTGTTGATGTCCAGGTACTGGTTGTCGTCCTCTTTTTGCTGTGTTGCCGATTCGGACGCGGTGGGGCCGCGGAACAGCTGGAATCCCTCAAACGCGATCACGCCGAGCAGAGCGATGATGATGGCGATAAAGACAACCTTTGTCGCCTGCGAAAACTCCGAAAAGCGCGGCGGTTCTTCTTCGGTGTGGTAATCGGCAGCGCGCTTATCGTCGGTGCCGTGGGTATACGACGATGCCGAGGCTGCCTTTACGCTCGCTTGGTTGTAATCGGGAGCGGGCGTGGCGGCAAACGGGTCGCGAGAATAGCCGCTCGACGTTTGGCCGTAATCCTCGGTTTCGATGCGGCCGGCGCGAGGCTGTTCGCTCGGACGGTTGGCGTATGCTGCGGTGTTGTCGTATGCGGAGTTGCGTTCCTCGGCAGCCGCAAACAGGGGGTTTACCGGAATGTCGAGCGCCGGCATGCCGCCCGAGGTCTCGTCCAGATCTGCCGCCGCCCAGGAATCAAAGGCAAACTGGCGGTTGGAAAGATCATCCAGATCCATGACAGGCGGCTCGAGCTCGGGCTCGGGCTGGGGTTCGGGAGCCGTGTATGTCGGCTGCTGCGGGGTGGCATACACGGGTGCGCTGCTGGGCGCATGGCGCTGTGCCGCTGCAGCGAGAAACGCCGCCGTCTCGGACGGATCGCTAGCGGGACGGGGCGCAGGGGCGGCTTTACGCGTCGCCTGCACGATGGGACGGGTGGCAAAGTCGTCCGCGGGCATGGATGCCGGCGCGGGCGTGGCGGAAGGTGCGACCTTTGCACTTGTCGTGCGAGCTCCGCCGCCCATGAGTTCATCGGCGGTCCAAGGGCGGTCGCTCATCACGTCGTCGAGGCTCAGCGCAAACAGGCCCTCTTCGCCCTCGTCAAACGCGTGTTTCGCATGCCTGGCGCCAGAAGCGGTGCCTCCGCGGCCGTTGCGTGGTGCGTTGCTCGACCCCATCTTGTCCCATCCTTTCGAAATGCTCACATTCATCGATTATATGGAACTTGCCTTGCGGCCGACTCTCGGATTCGTGCATTCCAGAACTCGCGCCCAAAAGGGGAGGGGTGCAGGCGCGCTGACTATTTGTCGCCGGCGGCAGCCTTTGCCTCGTTGAGGTAGCTGTAGAAGCTGTATTTGGAGATGCCAAAGAACTCGCAGGCGCGTTCGCTCGACTTGGAGATGAGGAAGGCGCCGCGACGGTCGAGGTAGCCAATGGCGCGGATTCGCTCGTCTTTGGTCATGAGCGCCGCGGGCTTGCCCACAAACTGTTCGCACTCGCGCAGCAGGTCTTCGAGCAGGTCGCCGATGTTTTTGGTAATGGGCTCGGGCTCGGTGTAGCCCGTGCCGCCGGTGCCGGTAAAGGCATCGAGCGAGCGCTCAAAAGCCTTCATGAGCGTAATGTCAAAGTTAATGCCCAAAATGCCGACGGGCTTGCCCTCGTCGTTGCGGATAAAGATGGTCGAGGACTTGAGCAGCTTGCCATCAGCGGTTTTGGTGAGGTATGGCTCGCGGTCGTGCACGTCGGCGGTGCCATCGTGCATGGACTCAAGCACAATATGGCTGGGGCCGTCACCCAGTTTGCGCCCGCTGACGTGGCCGTTTTCGATCACTACGATGGAGTGGTCCACGTCTTCGGTCTCCAGATCGTGGACGACGATTTCGCAGTTGGGGCCAAATTGGAGCGCCAGGCCGTGTGCAAGGCGCTTGTAGAACTCAATCTGTGCGGGGGTCATGGGTGCCTTCCTAAAAATTAGTTTGGGCACACTTTGCCATAAACCACACCTGTTCGCAAATAACGAAAGCGTCGCTGCGTTATGTAACCGTTCGGCGGCGAAAAAGTACCGATTACGGCAACAAACAATTTGTTAGGTTTGCCAATCAAAAAGTGTGATAGAACAGTGCTAACAAACTTTTTGTTTGGCATCCACATAAAAGTTCAGTCGCATGAATGGGAATGGGCTGAAACGCGTATGCGGGGGCCGGCAAGAGAGGACTTAAGGAGTTCACCGTATGGCCGATAAGATCCAGTGGGCGGGCAACACGATGCCCAAGAGCGATGACAAGCACTTGGGAATCATGAGCCTCGACCACGTGAAGAAGGCCCGTGCCTTCCACCAGTCGTTCCCCCAGTACACCGTCACTCCGCTTGCCCGCCTGGATGGCCAGGCTGCACGCCTGGGCCTGTCCAACCTGTGCGTTAAGGACGAGAGCTATCGCTTTGGCCTCAACGCCTTTAAGGTCCTGGGCGGCTCGTTTGCCATGGCCAACTACATTGCCGACGAGACCGGCAAGGACGTTGCCGACTGCACCTTCGATTACCTGACCTCCGATCAGCTGGCCGAGGACTTTGGCCAGGCCACCTTCTTTACCGCCACCGACGGCAACCATGGCCGCGGCGTGGCATGGGCTGCCAACAAGCTGGGCCAGAAGGCCGTCGTGCACATGCCCAAGGGTTCCACCAAGCCCCGCTTCGACAACATCGCCGCCGAGGGCGCCACGGTGACCATCGAAGAGGTCAACTACGACGAGTGCGTGCGCATGGCCGCCGCCGAGGCCGACGCCTGCGAGCGCGGCGTTATCGTTCAGGACACCGCCTGGGAGGGCTACGAGAAGATCCCGTCTTGGATCATGGAGGGCTACGGCACCATGGCTTCCGAGGCTGCCGAGCAGCTGCGCGAGATGGCCATCAACCGCCCGACGCACGTCTTTGTCCAGGCCGGTGTAGGCTCGCTGGCCGGCGCCGTGGTGGGCTACTTCACCAACCTGTATCCCGATAACCCGCCCACCTTTGTCGTGGTCGAGTGCGCTCCGGCCGCCTGCCTGTACAAGGGCGCTGCAGCCGGCGACGGCGACCCGCGCATCGTGGACGGCGACATGCCCTCCATCATGGCCGGCCTGTGCTGCGGCGAGCCCAACATCCTGGGCTGGGATATCCTGCGCAACCACGCTACCGCTTTCGTGTCCTGCCCCGACTGGGTCACTGCTCGCGGCATGCGCACCCTGGGCGCTCCCGAGAAGGGCGACCCGCGCGTCATCTCCGGCGAGTCCGGCGCGGTGACCACCGGTCTGGTCGAGACCCTCATGCTCGATCCCGAGTACGCCGAGCTCAAGGAGCTCATCGGCCTGGACAAGACGAGCTCCGTGCTCTGCTTCTCCACCGAGGGCGACACGGATCCGGATCAGTACCGTCGCATCGTCTGGGAGGGCGAGTACCCCACCTGCTAGCAGACTGACCTGTCCGGGCGGCAGAGCATATGTTTGCTCCCTGCTCGAACAGTCCTGCTCGCACGGAGAGCACATTAAGTGCTCTCCGGCTCGTGCGGAACTCGCGACGGAGCAAACATATGCTCCGCCGCCCTACGTTTACTTGCTTGCCGGGTGCTCGACCTCACGCTGCTTGGCACAAGTGATCTATCTGAAATATCTACCTGTAGGTAAACCCTTGTAGAAAGGTTGACTGTTATGACTAAGGAACTCGATTTCGAGGCAATTAAAAACGCTGCTGAGTCCCATCGTGCTGATATGACTCGCTTCCTGCGCGCTATGATCTCCCATCCCTCTGAGTCTTGCGAGGAGGGTGAGGTTGTCGCCTGCATCAAGGCCGAGATGGAGAGCCTTGGCTATGACGAGGTCAAGGTCGACGGCCTGGGCAACGTCATGGGCTTTATGGGCGAGGGCGACAAGATCATCGCCATCGACTCCCACATCGACACCGTCGGCATCGGCAACATCGATAACTGGGATGCCGATCCCTATGAGGGCTACGAGACCGACGAGATCATCTACGGCCGCGGCGGCTCCGACCAGGAGGGTGGCATGGCTTCTGCTACCTACGCTGCCAAGATGATGAAGGACATGGGCCTCATCCCCGAAGGCTACAAGATCATGGTCGTCGGTACCGTCCAGGAAGAGGACTGCGACGGCATGTGCTGGCAGTACATCTACAACAAGGACGGCATTAAGCCCGAGTTCGTCATTTCCACCGAGCCCACCGACGGTGGCATCTATCGCGGTCACCGCGGCCGCATGGAGATCCGCGTCGACGTTCACGGCACCTCCTGCCACGGCTCCGCTCCCGACCGCGGCGACAACGCCATCTACAAGATGGCCGACATCATCGCCGACGTCCGCGCCCTCAACAACAACGGCTGCGACGAGTCGACCGACATCAAGGGCCTCGTCAAGATGCTCGACCCCAAGTACAACCCCGAGCACTTCGAGGACGCCCGCTTCCTGGGCCGCGGCACCTGCACCGTCAGCCAGATCTTCTACACCAGCCCCAGCCGCTGCGCTGTCGCTGACTCCTGCGCCATCTCCATCGACCGTCGCATGACCGCTGGTGAGACCTGGGAGTCCTGCCTGGACGAGATCCGTAACCTGCCGGCCGCCAAGAAGTACGGCGACGACGTGAAGGTCTCCATGTACATGTACGACCGTCCGTCCTGGACCGGCGAGGTCTACGAGACCGAGGCTTACTTCCCCACGTGGATCAACAAGGAGACTGCTCCGCACGTCAAGGCCCTCGTCGACGCCCACAAGGCCATGTTCGGTGACGAGCGCATCGGCTGCGAGCCCAGCATGGACAAGCGCACCGGTCGTCCGCTGTGCGACAAGTGGACCTTCTCCACGAACTGCGTCTCCATCCAGGGCCGCTATGGCATCCCCTGCGTCGGCTTTGGTCCGGGTGCCGAGTCTCAGGCTCACGCTCCCAACGAGGTCACCTACAAGGACGACCTGGTCACCGCTGCCGCCATGTACGTGGCTGCCCTGAACCTCTACGATCCGAGCCAGGCCGATGGCGACGCCACCGTGTTCCGCGCCGGTCTGACCAACAACAAGATCGACTAGTCCCATTCCTTGATCTTGTTGAGCCGAGGACAGTTTATGCCCCCGGCACCTCCTGTTGACTTGGGGCCCGCGGTCGTTGTCTCCCATGCTTCCTCAACGGTGGCGGGTCCTCGTCATGGTGCTCTGCATGTTCTAGCCACACGCGCATGGCGGAGCACATCTACTCATTGCGATCGTTTCATCTTTAGAAAGGACATTTCCATGGACGCTAAGTTTACCGAGCTCGTCGAGCAGCTGAACGGCCTCGATTTTAAGGGTATGTACGGCAGCGACTTCCTGCACACCTGGGACAAGACCACCGATGAGCTCAAGGCGCTCTACATCGTCGCCGACGCCCTGCGCGAGCTGCGTGAGAACAACGTTTCGTCCAAGATCTTCGACTCGGGTCTTGCCGTCTCGCTGTTCCGCGACAACTCCACCCGTACGCGCTTCTCCTTCTCTAAGGCCGCCAACCTGCTCGGCCTTGAGCTGCAGGACCTGGACGAGAAGAAGTCCCAGATCGCTCACGGCGAGACCGTCCGCGAGACCGCTACCATGATTTCCTTCATGGCCGACGTCATCGGCATCCGCGACGACATGTACATCGGCAAGGGCGACGCCTACATGGCTGAGGTCTCCGAGTCTGTCCAGCAGGCTTACGAGGACGGCGTTCTGGATCACCGTCCCACGCTCATCTCCCTGCAGTCCGACTCCGATCACCCCACGCAGTCCTCTGCCGACATGCTCTACCTTATCAACGAGTTTGGCGGCCTCGAGAACCTCAAGGGCAAGAAGGTTGCCGTCACCTGGGCCTATTCGCCCTCTTACGGCAAGCCGCTGTCCTGCCCGCAGTCGCTAATCAGCCTGCTGCCCCGCTTTGGCATGGACGTCACCCTGGCTCACCCCGAGGGCTACGACCTCATGCCCGAGGTCGTCGAGCGCGCCAAGACCTATGCCGCCGAGTCCGGCACCACCTTTAAGCAGGTCAACACCATGGCCGAGGCCTTCGAGGGCGCCGACATCGTGATCCCCAAGAGCTGGGCTCCGTTTGCCGCCATGGAGAAGCGTACCAACCTGTACGCCGAGGGCGACGACGCCGGCATCGCAGCGCTCGAGAAGGAGCTGCTCGCCCAGAACGCCACGCATCAGGATTGGTGCTCCACGACCGAGCTCATGGAGAAGACCGCCAACGGCCAGGACACCATCTTTATGCATCCGCTGCCCGCCGACATCTCCGGTGTCTCCTGCGAGCACGGCGAGGTCAACGCCGACGTCTTCGACATGCACCGTGTGGGCATGTACAAGGAGGCCAGCTACAAGCCGTACGCCATCGCAGCCATGATGTTCCTGCAGAAGGTTGCCGATCCCGCCGCTACCCTCAAGGCCCTCGACGAGCGCAACACCGCCCGTTGGTTCCAGGCCTAAAGCTGGGCTGAGAAATGGCTAAGCGTATTGTTGTCGCCTTGGGCGGAAACGCCCTCGGCGCCAACCTTCCCGAGCAGATGGAGGCCGTCAAGACGACTTCCAAGGCCATCGTCGACCTGATCGAGGAGGGCAACGAGGTCGTCGTCGTGCACGGCAACGGTCCCCAGGTGGGCATGATCGCCAACGCGATGGCTGAGCTCACGCGCTCTAATCCTCAGAAGTACGTTCCCTGCCCCTTGTCCGTTTGCGGCGCCATGAGCCAGGGCTACATTGGCTATGACCTGCAAAATGCGCTGCGCGAGGAAATGCTCGACCGCAATATCGACAAGGGTGTCGCGACCGTGCTCACCCAGGTCGAGGTTGCGGCGGACGACCCGGCCTTTGCCGACCCGGTCAAGCCGATCGGTCCGTGGATGAGCGAGGCCGAGGCCAAGGAGCTGGAGGCCGATCGCGGCTATCAGTTCATCCACGACGAGAAGCAGGGCTTCCGTCGCGTGGTTGCCTCGCCCAAGCCCGTGAACATCGTCGAGCTCGACACCATTAAGTCGCTCGTCGAGTCCAACCATGTGGTTATCTCCTGCGGCGGCGGTGGCATTCCCGTCACCAAGGCCCAGGGCAACCACCTTAAGGGCGCTGCCGCCGTCATCGATAAGGACTTTGCGGCCGAGAAGCTTGCCGAGCAGCTCGACGCCGATGCCCTGGTTATCCTGACGGCTGTGGAGAAGGTTGCCATTGGCTTTGGCACCGACCACGAGCAGTGGCTCGACACGCTGACCGCGGCTGACGTAAAGCGTCTGTCCGAGGCCAACGAGTTCGGTCGCGGCTCCATGCTGCCCAAGGTCCAGGCAGCCTCGACATTTGCCGAGAGCAAGCTGGGCCGCACGGCGCTCATCACGCTGCTCGAGAAGGCGCGTGACGGTCTTGCCGGCAAGACCGGTACCACGTTTACCGGCGACGCTGAGTAGGCATATCTGCACCATTGAGGAGGGTGCCCTGCGTCGCGGGGTGCCCTCCTTTGTGCTATGGAGAGCCAAGGGGCGTTCGCTGGAAAAACGAGCGCATACCTGTTCCGACGGAGTGCGAGCTTGGTATGGTGGGTATAGCAACTATGGTGTCCAAGGCAGCCAGGGGAGGTTTGCGGAGATGAAACTCGGTTGCGTGATTATGGCCTCGGGCGAGGGCAAGCGATTTGGCTCCAACAAGATGCTCGCCGATATCTATGGCGAGCCGCTGATTGCCCGGACCATCGATTCGGTTCCCCAGGGCTTTGACGTCGTGGTTTCGACGCGTTGGCCCGAGGTCGCTCAGATTTGTGAGGACAAGCATTGCCCGTGCGTGCTGCACGATGGCGAGCTGCGCAGCGAAAGCGTCCGTGCGGGCCTTTCGTGGGGAGTCGAACGCAACTGGAAAGGCTGCCTCTTTTTGCCGGGCGACCAGCCGCTCGTGAGCGTGGATTCTTTTGATGCCATGGTTCGTGCATTTGACGAGCGTGGCCGCAAGCATCCGGTGCGTCTTGCGTGCAACGGTGAGCCTTCGAGTCCGGTGCTCTTTCCGGCGGAACTGTTCGATGCGCTTATGTGTCTTGAGGGCAAGGACGGCGGCGGTTCGATCCTCAAGGGCCGTACCGACGTGGTGCTGGTCGAGGCGCGTGCCTACGAGCTGTGGGACGTCGATACCGCCAAGGGACAGCGACGCATAACGGAGCATATCGCCGCCTGCTCGTATTTTGATCGCGTGGCCAACAGCATCAATCGATAAGGAGCAATTATGATCATCATCAAAAACGGCGCGCTCGTGACGCCCCAGGGGCTTCGCCGCGCCGATCTTGCCATGGATGGCGATAAGATCGTGCGGATTGCCGCGGCAATCGAGCCGGCCGAGGGCGATACCGTCCAGGACGCTACCGACTGCTGGGTGTTCCCCGGCTTTATCGACGGCCACACGCACATGCAGTGCTGGACCGGCATGGATTGGACGGCCGATAGCTTTGAGACCGGTACGCGTGCGGCTGCCTGCGGCGGTACGACGACCATCGTGGACTACGCGACGGCCGATCGCGGTGTGACCATGCCCGATGCCTTGGCCGAGTGGCATCATCGCGCCGACGGCACCTGCACGGCCAACTACGCCTTTCATATGGCACTCGCCGAGTGGAATGAGCGCAACAGCGCCGATCTTTCGGCCATGCGCGAGGCGGGCGTGTCGTCGTTTAAGACTTACTTTGCCTATGACCACCTACGCTTGGACGACGCCGAGACGCTCGAGGTGCTGGAGGAGCTCAAGCGCGTGGGCGGTATCCTGTGCGTGCATTGCGAGAACGGCACGTTGGTCAACGCGCTGCAGAAGCGCGTGTTTGAACAGGGTATCCACGGGCCCGAGGGCCATGCGCTCAGCCGTCCGGACGTGTGCGAGGCCGAGGCCGTGAGCCGTCTGCTATATCTGGCGCACCTGGCCGGCGACGCACCGGTCAACGTGGTGCACCTTTCGACCAAGCTGGGGCTCGAGGCCATCCGTGCCGCCAAGGCGCGCGGGCAGAAGAACATCTATGTCGAGACCTGCCCTCAGTATCTGATGCTCGACGATACTTGCTACTTGGAGCAGGGCGAGGACGGCTTTGCGGGTGCCAAGTATGTGATGAGCCCGCCGCTGCGCCATGCCGGCGACCGTGCGGCTCTGCGCGAGGCGCTTGTGGCCGGCGAGATCGATACGATTGCGACCGACCACTGCAGCTTTAACCTGCACGGGCAAAAGGACCGCGGACGCGACGATTTCCGCGCGATTCCCAACGGCGGGCCCGGCGTGGAGCATCGTCCCGTCGCGATTGCCACGAGCTTTGAGGGGCAGCTGGGCCCCGAGGACCTCTGTCGCCTGATGAGCGAGAACCCGGCGCGCGTGTTTGGCATGTACCCGCGCAAGGGCTGTCTTGCCGAGGGCGCCGATGCCGACGTGTGCGTGTGGGATCCCCAGGCGCGCTGGACCATTCGCGCGGCGACGCAGCATCAGGCTGTGGACTACACGCCGCTCGAGGGCTTTGAGGCACACGGCCGCGCCAAGGCTGTGTTTGTGAACGGCGTGCTGGCTGCGCGCGACGGCGAGCCCACCGGAGCCCAACCCGGCCGCTACGTCCCCCGCTAGCAGGAAGATCACCGGATTCCCCTCCGCAGTTGCGGTGGAATAGTTCCTGTTTAGCCGCCAAATAGGCCGTTTCAGGAACTATTTCACCGCAACTTATAGGTCTGCTGGGGCAGCGCGGGCTATTTGAGGCTGGTGGCGACGACGGGGCGGCCGAGGGCTGCCTCGAAGCGATCTGCCATCGTGGGGTCGGCAAGCGTGTCGACTTGGTTGAGCATGATGCGGGCATTGCTGAGGTTCAGCATCCGCAGCTCGGCATTGAGCACCATGGCGACGCGCTCTGGGGTGGCAATGTCGGTGGGCTCGCAGCCGCAGCGCTCGCAGAAGAGCTCGGGGCGGTGGACAACCTCGGCGACGGGCTTACCCAGCCCCGAGGCACCGACGACCCAGATAACGTTTGCCGTGGCGGCGGGAATTACCGGCTCCCAGGCGGCATGCGCCTTGAGCGGGAGTCGCTTGCTGCCATCTGCCTCGGCCAACACATAGTCAAAGCGCTGTGCCAGCTCGTTGAGCGGCTCAGCGGGGGCGGAGAGCTTGCCTGTCTCCGGGTCCAAAACACCCGCCTGGCAGATACTTCCGCGGTTCATGCCCGCGCATGCCTCGCAGGTGCAGCCGGGAACATGCAGGGCCCCTGGCTTCCAGGGCGCGGCGTCCAGGCGACGGCTCGACCCGTCCCATGGCACGCCGGCGACGGGAAACATATGAGTGGTGGTGCAGAGGAGTACGCGGCCGCCGGCACGCATAAGCTCAAGGCCGAGCGTCTTTAGCAGGGTCGACTTGCCACCGCTGCCGATGATCGCGGTGATGCCCGGCTCAATCTTGAGCGCGGAGGCAAGGCCGCCGTTTATCGTTTCCATCTGTTCACCGCCGTATAATGCTGCGATAAGAATTAATCATTAGCGTAGCGGCAGAACCGCTTTTGCTCTGCTCAAACCGTAGCACAGGGAGGTGCCCCGGGAATGCTCGTTTATGTTCGCGGCGCAGGCGATATCGCCACGGGTGTGGCTGCTCGTCTGGCGCGCGCCGGCGTGTCGGTCGTCATGGCCGATATCGCGGTCCCCACGTGCATCCGTCGCACGATCAGTTTTTGCGAGGCCATTCGCTTGGGCGAGGTCGAGGTCGAGGGCATTCGCGCCCGGTTGGCGCAGACGCCGGCCGAGGCGCTTGAGATTACCGAGGAGGGGGATGTCGCCGTGGTGGTGGACCCCCAGGCACAGATGCTCGGCGAGCTTAAGCCCGCGGCCGTGGTCGACGCGATTCTGGCCAAGCGCAACTTGGGCACCACGCGCGATATGGCGCCTGCCGTCATCGCCGTGGGGCCGGGCTTTACCGCGCCGGTTGATTGCGATGCCGTGGTCGAGACCATGCGCGGTCATTTCCTCGGCCGCGTCATCACCCAGGGCTCACCCCAGCCCAATACGGGCGTGCCGGGCATGATCGGCGGATACGGCAAGGAGCGCGTTATCCACAGCCCCGCCGCCGGTGTGTTTAGGTCCGACCGCGCGATCGGCGATATCGTGAGTGCCGGCGATGTGATCGGGTATGCGGGCGATACGCCCATGTTCACGACGATTGGCGGCTGCCTGCGCGGCCTTTTGGCAGACGGCGTCCAGGTCACCGAGGGCTTTAAGTGCGCCGATGTCGACCCGCGCGGCGACGCCAGCTACATCAACTATATTTCGGACAAGGCGACATCGGTCGGCGGCGGCGTGCTCGAGGCGCTTGCCATGCTCACCGATGTCTTTAGAGGATAGAAGGCGGCAATGGAAAAGCTCGATGTTGTGAATGCGGCGCTTGCTGCCCTGCGTGCTGGCGAGGCATGCGAGCTGGTGGTCGTGGCCGGCACGGCAGGGTCATCGCCGCGCGGTGTGGGCGCCTGGATGGCCGTCTTTGCCGACGGTAGCCAAGCGGGTACCATCGGCGGCGGCAAAATCGAGCTCTTTGCGCTGGGCGAGGCCCGCGAGCTGCTGGCCGCGGGCCAATCGCGCCTGGCCCGCTATACCATGGGCGGCGAGAACTCCGATACCGGCATGATCTGCGGCGGAGCCATTTGCCTGTGCTATCTGCACCTGGATGCGACCAAGGCGCCGTTGTTCCAGGAGATTGCCGATGTACTGGCGTATCGACGCATCGGCGACTTCGCCATCGATTTTGAGCCGTTTATCGCAAGCGCGCTCGAAAGCGACGTTGCCGAATACCATGGCGAGGAGTCGCGCCGCACCATTGTGGGCTGCCCCGAGCTTTCGCTGGTGGAGGAGGGGAGCAAGGTCACCCACACCAACGTCGCCTCCGAGATTCCTCCCGCGCACATCGAGACGCTCTGCCCCGAGGGCCTGACCTACATCTTTGGCTGCGGACACGTGGGCGCCGCGACGGCTCGCGTGTTGACGGCGGCGGGCTTTGCCGTCGTGGCGTGTGATGACCGTCCTGGAACGCTGACGCCCGAATGGGTGCCCGGAGTCTACGACCGTCGACTGGTCGACTACAAGAACCTGGACGAGCTGTGCCCCATCGGCCCGCGCGACTTGGTGGTCGTGGCCACGGCGGGTCATAAGTCCGATATCGATGTGGTGATTCAGGCCATGCGCGCCAAGCCAGCCTATCTGGGTTGCCTGGGCTCGCGTCGCAAGACGGCCTTTGTGCGGGGCCGCTTGGAACAGGAAGGCTTTACGCAGGAACAAATCGACGAGCTGCACCTGCCGATCGGCGTTGCCATCGAGGCGGAGGATCCCGAGGAGATCGCCATCTCCATCGCCGCCGAGATGATTCACCTGCGCCGCACCAAGCTCATCCCCCGCAAGCGCTAATCGCATCCCCATATATGAGTTGCGGTGAAATAGTTCCTAGATAAGCCTGACGGGCGGTCAGCCAGGAACTATTTCACCGCAACTGCTTTTTGGGACCCGTTTGTGCGGGGGAGTTGTGGAGTTGTGCAGGCAGAAGAGGTTTTTCTGGAAATACGCTCCCGATGCGCGTATAGTACCGATTGTTTTGTCGGCTCCTGCTGCGTTGAGTCCAAACCGCGAAATGCCATGAGCGGCGCGGATGCAGCCAGGAGGCACGAGGACAACCCACCGTGGCCACGCCCCGTGCTTAAAACCCCAAGAAGGAGTGAACAATGGCAGAAGAGAAGTATGTGCCGCGTCTGAAGACCAAGTACAACAACGAGGTCAAGCACCAGCTTCAGGAAAAGTTCCAGTACGAGAACGTCATGATGATCCCCAAGTTTGAGAAGATCGTCGTGAACATGGGTGTCGGCGAGGCCGCTACCGATTCCAAGGCCATCGACGGTGCCGTGCGCGACCTGCGCGCCATCACCGGCCAGCAGCCGATGATCACCCGTGCCCGCAAGTCCATCGCTACCTTCCGCCTGCGCGCTGGTATGCCGATCGGCTGCAAGGTTACCCTGCGTGGCGACCGTATGTGGGAGTTCTTCGATCGTCTGACCTCCGTCGCGATCCCCCGTATCCGCGACTTCCGCGGCATCTCCCCCAAGAGCTTCGACGGCCGTGGTAACTTCTCCATGGGCGTCACCGAGCAGCTCATCTTCCCCGAGATCGACTTCGACTCCGTCGATCACCAGCGTGGTATGGACATCACTTTCGTGACCACCGCCAACACCGATGAGGAGGCCAAGGCCCTTCTGGACGCCTTCGGTTTCCCGTTCAAGAAATAGGTTCACCTGCCCTATAAGCGCCGTTCCCACAAGGGGGCGGCGCTTGGGGCGAACAATACTCTATGTGAGGAGGATATAAGTGGCTAAGACATCGATGATCGTCAAGTGCAATCGCAAGCAGAAGTTCTCTACTCGTGAGTACACGCGCTGCCAGCGCTGCGGCCGTCCGCACTCTGTGTACCGCAAGTTCGGCCTGTGCCGTGTCTGCTTCCGCGAGCTTGCACTCAAGGGCGAGCTTCCCGGCGTTAAGAAGGCCAGCTGGTAAGTCACTACCAGCGTTTCAAGCATCAGTTTGAGACAGGGAAAACGCGCTAGTTAGGCTTTGCCGTTAAGGGCGGCGAAGAACCAAGAGCACGTGTTCATCAAGAACGAAGGAGAATCTGTATGAACCTTACAGACCCGATCGCAGATATGCTTACGCGCATCCGTAACGCTAACTCTGTGAACAAGGCCACGGTCTCCATGCCGAGCAGCAAGAAGCTCGTCGAGATCGCTCGTGTTCTGCACGAGGAGGGCTACATCGAGGGCTACGATGTCGAGGACACCGTGCCCCAGAAGACTCTGCACATCACGCTTAAGTATGGTCCCAAGAAGGCTAAGGTCATCAACGGCATCCGCCGCATTTCCAAGCCGGGCCTGCGTAAGTACACCGGCGTTGCCGACATGCCCCGCGTCCGCGGTGGCCTTGGTACCGCCATTATTTCCACCAGCCATGGCGTTATGACCGACCGCGATGCTCGCAAGCACAACGTCGGCGGCGAGATCATCGCTTTCGTCTGGTAATTCGCTCGGTAGGTAGAAGGAAAGGAGATCACCGTGTCTCGTATCGGTAATAAGCCTGTCCAGATTCCCGCCGGAGTCGAAGTGGCAGTCAACGGCAACAACGTTGTCGTCAAGGGCCCCAAGGGCCAGCTCGAGCTCGATGTTTTTGAGAAGCTCACCATCAACGTCGAGGACAACGTCCTCACCGTTTCCCGTCCCGACGACGAGCGTGAGACCCGTGCCCGCCACGGCCTCACCCGCGCCCTCATCCACAACATGGTTGTTGGCGTTTCCGAGGGCTTCGAGAAGAAGCTCGAGCTCGCCGGCGTCGGTTACCGCGTGCAGCAGAAGGGCAAGAACCTCGAGTTCTCCTTGGGCTTCTCGCACCCCGTGATCGTCGAGGCTCCCGAGGGCATCACCTTCGAGGTTCCCGACAACACCCACGTGAACGTCAAGGGTATCAACAAGCAGCAGGTCGGTCAGATCGCCGCTGAGATCCGCGGCCATCGTCCTCCCGAGCCTTACAAGGGCAAGGGTATCCACTATGTTGGCGAGCACATCCGCCGCAAGCTGGGTAAGGCCGCCAAGTAGTCGTAACCGACTCACTCGCATAAGACCAGCACCCCGTTAGGTGCTGGCAAGATCAACCTTTTTAGGAGTTTACGTATGAACAAGCATAAGGCGAAGCTGGAAGGCCTCAAGCGTCGTCAGCGTCGTGTTCGCGGCAAGGTCTCGGGTACCGCCGAGCGTCCGCGTCTTCGCGTGACCCGTACTAACGCCAACATCTATGCCCAGATCATCGACGACAGCAAGGGCTCCAGCCTGACGCTCGTCTCCGCCTCGACCCTCGAGGCCGAGTTCAAGGGCACCCACACCTCGAACAAGGAGGCTGCGGAGAAGGTCGGTCAGCTCGTTGGCAAGCGTGCCATCGAGGCCGGCATCACCAAGGTCGCTTTCGATCGTGGTGGCCGTATCTACCATGGCCGCGTCAAGGCCCTCGCCGACGGTGCTCGTGCCGCCGGTCTCGAGTTCTAGGAGGTATGTAGCACATGGCTCGTAATCAGAAGCAGCAGCGCGAGGCCTCCGAGTTCGAGGAGCGCGTCGTTTACATCAACCGCGTGTCGAAGACCGTCAAGGGTGGTCGTCGCATGAGCCTCGTCGCTCTCGTCGTCGTTGGCGACGGCAAGGGCAACGTCGGCGTTGGCATGGGCAAGTCCGCTGAGGTGCCCATGGCCATCTCCAAGGCGTCTCTCGATGCCAAGAAGAACATGTTCCACGTGCCGGTGACCGAGCAGGGCACCATTCCGCACGAGGTTCTCGGTCACTTTGGTGCCGGCCGCATCATCATCAAGCCCGCTGTCGAGGGTACCGGCGTTATCGCCGGCGGCGCTGTGCGTCCCCTCTTCGAGCTTGCTGGCATCAAGAACGTCCTGTCCAAGTCCCTCGGTACCGACAACGGCCTCAACATCATCAAGGCTGCCGTCGAGGGCCTCAAGGAGCTCTCCAGCCCTGAGGACGTCGCGGCTCGCCGTGGCCTGACGGTCTCCGAGATGTTCGTCGGTAAGGAGAACTAAGCATGGCTGACACCATCAAGATCAAGCAGGTCCGCAGCACCAACGGTTGCAAGCAGGACCAGGTCCGTACTGTCCGTGCCCTCGGTCTCCACAGGATCCGCGAGGTTCGCGAGATTGCTGACAACGAGTCCGTCCGCGGCATGATCTTCAAGGTCAAGCACCTTGTCGAGATTGTAGAGGAGTAGCAAATGCAGCTTCACGATCTTACTCCCGCGCCCGGTTCCACCAAGAACCGCAAGCGCGTCGGCCGTGGCAATTCTTCGGGTCACGGCACCACTTCTGGCCGCGGTCAGAAGGGCCAGGGCTCTCGCTCTGGCGGCACCAAGGGTGCCGGCTTCGAGGGTGGCCAGACTCCGCTGGCTATGCGCCTGCCCAAGCTTCCGGGCTTCCGCAACCCCCGTCGTATCGAGTACACCGCCGTTAACGTTGAGCGTCTCGAGCGCAAGTTCGAGGACGGCGCTGTGATCGACGGTGCCGCTCTTAAGGCCGCTCGCATCACCAAGAGCGAGTTCGAGCCCGTCAAGGTGCTCGGCAATGGTGAGCTCACCAAGAAGTTCACGGTCAAGGTCGACAAGGTCAGCGCTTCTGCGCAGGCCAAGATCGAGGCCGCCGGCGGAAAGGTCGAGCTGCCGTGCTAAATGGTCTTAAGAATGCTTTCCGCATCAAAGAATTGCGCGAAAAGATTCTTTTTACCATAGCTATGCTCGTCGTGTACCGCATTGGTGCGCACGTTCCTGTGCCCGGCATTCCCTTCCAGGGGATGCTGGGCCTTTTCTCGACCGATAACAATTCGGTCGCCGCAGGTGCTATGGCCCTCCTGAATCTTTTCTCTGGTGGCGCGTTGAGCTATGTTTCGGTGTTCTCCCTGGGCATCATGCCTTACATCACCAGCTCGATCATCCTCCAGATGCTCCAGGCCGTTGTGCCTTCCCTGCATGAGCTTGCCCGCGAGGGCGAGGTCGGTCAGACCAAGATTACGCAGTATTCGCGTTACCTCACCCTGGCTCTGGCAATCCTCAACTCCGTGGGTTACCTCTTCCTCTTTAAGAGCTTTGGCATCAGCTTTACTGGCGCCGGCGCTCCCGAGATCATCTTCGACCTCATGATCGTCGGCACGCTCACCGCGGGCGCCATGCTGATCATGTGGATTGGTGAGCTCATTACCCAGCGCGGTATCGGCAATGGCATGTCGCTGATCATCTTCGCGAACATCATGGCCGGCCTGCCGCAGGCGATCTTCTCCAGCACCGAGGGCAATGCCGGTGGCATCATCACCATGGTGATCATCTGCGCCATCATCTTGCTGGTTATCCCGCTGATTGTTTTCCTTGAGCGCGGCCAGCGCCGCATTCCGGTCTCCTACGCTAAGCGCGTCGTGGGCCGTCGCATGATGGGTGGCCAGACCACCTACCTGCCCATCAAGGTCAACACCGCGGGTGTCGTGCCGATCATCTTCGCTTCGGCGCTACTGTACTTCCCGGCCCAGATTGCCGTGTTCTTCCCCGGCATCGGCTGGATCCAGGCAGTTGCCTCTGCGCTTTCGACCGGTTGGCTCAACTGGGTGCTTAACGTTGTCCTCATCGTGTTCTTCGCGTACTTCTACACCTCCATGGTGTTCAACCCCGATGACACGGCCGACAACCTTAAGAAGCAGGGCGGCTTTATTCCGGGCGTCCGTCCGGGTAGGGCTACCGCGGCCTACATCAAGAACGCGCTCAACAAGATCACGCTTCCCAGCGCTGTCTTTTTGGCGCTCATCGCCATCGTGCCTTCGATCATCTTCTCCTTCACGGGTAACCATCTGATCCAGGCGTTTGGCGGCACGTCCATCCTCATCATGGTCGGCGTCGTGCTCGACACGGTCGATAAGCTCGAAGGCCAGATCAAGATGTATGATTACGATGGATTCTTTAAATAGGCTAGAGGAGGATTGCTCATGAACCTCGTATTGCTCGGAGCTCCGGGTGCCGGTAAGGGCACCGTCGCACAGGAGCTCGTCGCCGAGTTTGGCGTCGCTCACATTTCCACGGGCGACCTGCTGCGTGCTGCCGTCAAGGGTGGCACCGAGCTTGGTATTCAGGCTAAGAAGTACATGGACGCTGGCGAGCTTGTTCCCGACCAGCTCGTGATCGACCTTGTCAAGGAGCGCCTTGCCGCCGATGACGCCCAGCAGGGCTTCATCCTCGATGGCTTCCCGCGCAACACCGCCCAGGCTGTGACGCTCGATTCCGAGCTCTCCGCTATGGGTCGCGAGATCGACTGCGCCCTTCTGGTCGATGTGGCCCCCGACGTCATCATCGATCGTCTGTCTTCGCGTCGCACCTGCCGCGCCTGCGGTTACACCGGCACCGCTGCCGATGTCACCTGCCCTAAGTGCGGCGGCGAGATGTATCAGCGCGACGACGACAAGCCCGAGACCATCAAGAACCGTCTCGACGTCTACGAGAAGTCCACGAGCCCGCTCGTCGACTACTATCGTGGCCAGGGTCTGCTCAAGTCGGTCAACGGTGACCAGGCTCGCGAGACCGTGTACGGGGATGTCAAAGAGGCTCTCGGTCTATGATCAAGATTAAGTCTGCAACGCAAATCGAGCAGATGAAGAAGGCAGGAGCGCTATCTAAGATGGCGCTCCGCCACGTTGGGGCCATGGTTCGCCCCGGTGTGTCGACCTTCGAACTTGATCAGCTTGCCGAGCAGATTATCCGCATGCATGGCGGCACCCCGGCCTTTAAGGGTTACGGCGGGTTCCCCGGAACCATTTGCGCATCAATCAACGATGCCGTGGTCCACGGTATTCCCAACCCCGATATGATCCTGCGCGATGGCGATATCATCTCCATCGATACGGGAGCCGTTCTCGACGGTTGGGTCGGCGATAACGCTTGGACGTTTTTCGTCGGCACCCCCACGCCCGAGGCCAAGGCCCTGTGCGAGGTTACGCGCGATTGCCTAAAGGCTGCCATCGAGCAGGCTGTTCCCGGCAACCATATCGGGGACGTCGGGTATGCTGTTCAGTCCCTCGCCGAGTCTCACGGTTACGGCGTGCTTCGCGATTACGTGGGGCATGGTATCGGTCGTGTGATGCACGAGGACCCCAACGTTCCAAATTATGGAAAGAAGGGGAGAGGCGTTCGCCTTCAGGCTGGTATGGTCATCGCCATCGAGCCGATGGTTACGATGGGTTCCAATCATGTGAGCACTGGCTCCGATGGTTGGATCGTTACGACCAACGACCACCTGCCCGCCGCGCACTACGAGAACACCGTCGCCATTACCAATGACGGCCCGGTGATTCTTACCACGGATGCCCAAGGTGCTTGGTGCTCCTTGCAAGGCGGCGAGATGTAGAGGCCGCGTTCAAATTCGTCGGCATTTACATTTCAAATGTAACAAGTTCCACTTAGATGTGGAGCCATTACGAAGATATTACGATACGTGCATGCGTATTGTAGAATACTCAATCGCTGTCGTTTTCTAGAGAAAGATGATTGCTTGTGAAGAAGGAAGACGCAATTGAGCTCGAGGGTACGGTAAAGGAGCCGCTGCCCAACGCCATGTTTAAGGTCGAGCTCGAGAACGGTCATTCGGTTCTGTGCAACATTTCTGGCAAGATCCGAATGAATTACATCCGTATTCTCCCCGGTGACAGGGTTGTCGTGGAGCTTTCCCCGTACGACCTGACCCGCGGCCGCATCACCTATCGCTATAAATAGCGGCACGCATACACGTTCTATTCCGACTGCAGGCTTAGCTCAACCTACGGTCGGTTTGCGTGTGAAGACCAGCCATAGTTTTAAACGCCTGCGGCTGGGCGAGTAGATAGTAGGGAAGTAGTTTGAGCGCTACCGAAAGGAAGAACGATGAAGGTACGTCCTTCGGTCAAGAAGATGTGCGATAAGTGCAAAATCATTAGGCGCCACGGCAAGGTCCTCGTCATTTGCGAGAACCCCCGTCATAAGCAGCGTCAGGGTTAAGAGAGGAGACTACGTTGGCCCGTATTAATGGTGTCGACCTCCCGCGTGAGAAGCGCGTTGAGATCGGTCTGACCTACATTTACGGCATCGGCCGCACCACTGCGACGAAGATTTGCGTCGAGTGCAACGTTAACGTGGATACGCGCGTTAAGGACCTCACCGAGGATGAGGTTAACGCCATCCGCGATTATATCGATAAGAATCAGATCATGGTTGAGGGCGACCTCCGCCGTGAGCGCAACCAGAACGTCAAGCGCCTTATGGACATCGGCTGCAACCGCGGCCTTCGTCACCGCAAGGGCCTCCCGGTCCGCGGCCAGCGCACCCACACTAACGCTCGTACCCGCAAGGGCCCGAAGCGTCAGATCGGTGCTAAGAAGAAGAAATAAGGAGCGCTAGATAGATGGCTACTGCTAAGAAGAACGTTCGCGCTGCCCGTCTGAAGCGCGCGGACCGTAAGAACATTTCCGTGGGCCAGGCTCACATTCGTTCTACGTTCAACAACACGATCGTTTCGATCACCGATCCCCAGGGCAACGTCATTTCCTGGAAGTCGGCTGGCCAGGTGGGCTTCAAGGGCTCCCGTAAGTCCACGCCGTTCGCTGCCCAGATGGCTGCCGAGGCTGCTGCCAAGCAGGCCATGGAGCACGGTATGAAGAAGGTTTCCGTCTTCGTCAAGGGCCCCGGCTCCGGTCGTGAGACCGCCATCCGCTCCCTCCAGGCTGCTGGCCTCGAGGTCTCGAGCATCCAGGACAAGACCCCCATTCCGCACAACGGCTGCCGCCCCAAGAAGCGTCGCCGCGTGTAACTGAAAGGATCGTATCAATATGGCAATCGACAGGACTCCTGTTCTTAAGCGCTGCCGTCAGCTCGGGATCGATCCCGCTGAGCTCGGTTACAGCAGCAAGAAGGAATCTATCCGTCAGCCCAAGCGCCGTCGCAAGGAATCTGAGTACGGCATGCAGCTGCGCGAGAAGCAGAAGGTCAAGTTCATCTATGGCGTTCTGGAGAAGCAGTTCCACGGCTACTTCAACAAGGCCCGTAAGATGAACGGCGTCACCGGTGAGAACCTCATGATCATTCTTGAGTCTCGCCTCGACAACGTCGTCTTCCGTCTTGGCTTCGCCCGCACCCGCAAAGAGGCTCGTCAGTCTGTCCGTCACGGTCACTTCACCGTGAACGGCAAGCGCGTGGACATCCCGTCCTACCGCGTCAAGGCCGGCGACGTCGTCGCTGTCGGCGAGAAGTTCCGTGACCTCCTCCCCATCAAGGAGGCCCTGATTTCCTCCGAGCGCTTTGAGGTCCCTGGCTGGCTCGAGGTCGATATCGAGAAGCTGTCTGGTAACGTGCTCGCTCTGCCGACGCGTGAGCAGATCAGCGGTGATATCAACGAGCAGCTCATCGTCGAGCTCTACTCTAAGTAGTCCATCCGGGCTGCTGAGGCTGGAGGTAATACATGTCAGAATTCATTAGGCCTCAGGTTCAGGTCGAAGAGATCAACGAGACCTCTGCTCGTGTCTCCGTCGAGCCGCTCGAGCGTGGCTACGGCGATACGCTGGGTAACTCGCTTCGTCGTGTTCTTCTGTCCTCGCTCGAGGGTGCCGCCGTCGAGGCCATTCAGATCGATGGTGCGCAGCACGAGTTCATGACCATCCCTAACATGGTCGAGGATGTCACCGACATCGTCCTGAATGTCAAGGGTCTTGTCTTCAGGGCTCTCGGCACGGCCGACGAGGCGACCGCCACCATCTCGGTTGACGGCCCCTGCGAGGTCACCGGTGCGGACTTCTTTATTCCGTCCGAGTTTGAGCTGGTCAACCCCGAGCAGCACATTGCTACGCTCACCGAGGGTGGCCATCTCACCATGAGCATGCGCATCGGCTATGGCCGCGGCTATGTCTCTGGCGAGGCTAACAAGCGTGACAACGATCCCATCGGTGTGATCAACGTCGACTCGCTGTACTCGCCGGTGTCCCGTTGCGCCAAGCTCGTTGAGGCTTGCCGTGTCGGCCAGCATACCGACTACGACCGCCTTGTCCTCGAGATCGAGACCAACGGTTCCATCGCCCCGCGCGACGCCGTGGTCCAGGCTGCCAATATCATCAACCAGCATATGGCCGCCTTTATGAACCTTGCCGAGACCCCCGAGGTCGAGGAGGAGGCTTCGATCTTCGCTCCCGAGGTCACCAACGACAACGCCGAGCTGGACAAGCAGATCGAGGATCTGGACCTTTCCGTCCGTTCCTACAACTGCCTTAAGCGCGCCAGCATTCACTCGGTCCGTCAGCTCGTTGAGTTCTCGGAGAACGATCTGCTCAACATCCGTAACTTCGGTGTTAAGTCGATCGAGGAAGTGAAGGACAAGCTTGAGTCCATGGGCCTGAGCCTGAAGGCTTAATGCTTCGCATATTTGAGGAGAAACTAGACCATGCGTCACAACGTTAAGAAGGGCCTGAAGCTCGGCACCGATGCGAGCCACACCAAGGCCATGAAGAAGAGCCTTGCTAAGGCCCTCTTCGAGAACGACCGCATCAAGACCACCGAGACCCGCGCTAAGGCGCTGCGTTCGGTCGTCGACCCGATCATCACTTGGGCCAAGAAGGGCGACCTGCACTCTCGTCGTCTGGCTATCGCCAAGCTCGGCGATAAGCAGCTCGTTGCCGAGATCTTCGACAAGGCTGCTCAGGGCATGTGGCAGGACCGCAACGGCGGTTACACCCGCATCATGAAGCTCGGTAACCGCAAGGGCGACAACGCTCCCATCGTTATCATGGAGCTCGTCACCGAGCCTTGCACGCCTAAGGCCAAGAAGGCTGCTCCGGTCCCCAAGAAGGCCGCTGCTCCCAAGAAGGTCGAGGCTGTCGAGGAGGCTCCTGCTGAGGAGACCGCTGAGTAGACATTCTGTCTGCATAGGCTATATTCGAGGGGTACGTTCGCGTACCCCTCTTTTTTGTCGCAATACCGTTGCTAGTTTGTTGGGAGCGCCTATGACTGCGCCGTCTGATTTCAATTCGACCCCCGAGCTCGACGCCACCCTTGTATTTCGCGTGGCCTACGATGGCTCCTCCTATAGCGGATTTGCCGAGCAGCCGGGCCAGACGACGGTCGCGGGCGAGCTGCGCCGTGCAATCGAGACGTTGCTGCGCCGCCCAATCGATCTGACGTGCGCGGGGCGTACCGATGCCGGCGTTCATGCGGTGGCCCAATACATCAGCGTGCCTGTAACGGACGCTGAGCTCGCTTTGACGCGCCGTAGGTGGCTGAGGGCTATGGATGCCCTCCTGGGCAAAGATATCGCCATAAACGAGGTCTACAAGGCTCGTAAGGGCTTTTCTGCACGTTTTGACGCGCGCTCTCGCACTTACACCTATCGCATTGCCGACCGTGATGCGCGGCCCGTGCTGTCACGCGGTGCCGTATGGTGGCATCGCTATCCCCTCGACGTCGATGCGATGGCGGCCGCCTGCCCTGCGCTTTTGGGCGAGCAGGACTTTAAGAGCTTTTGCAAGGTCGCCTCTGCCGTGGGCAAACCTACGCACCGCTGCGTAATGCGTGCCGAGTTTGGCCATGAGGTCGCCTTTGGCGAGGACATCCTCACGTTTACCATCGAGGGCAATGCGTTTTTGCATTCGATGGTGCGAACCATTGTGGGCACCCTTGTCGAGATCGGCATGCATCGCCGCGATCCCGAGTGGATGCGCGAGGTAATTGATGCCTGCGATCGCACCGCAGCTGGTCCTACGGCACCCGCATGCGGTCTTACCTTTATGGGCGTGGACTACGACCCCGCCGAGCTTGTGGTCCTCGATTAGGGATGAGACTGCCTGACGGCGATCTTTGTGTGCGGCGCCTGTGGGCGGGGCGTGTGCAACATCTGTTCTTGACGTGCATCGCGGCGGACGACCGCCCGCATTAATTGACGGGGTGTACCATGAACGACAGTTTGTTACTAGCTGTCGAGAGGACGGAAAACTTGGTTCGACGTGGTTCGCATCCGCGACTTTCGGTGATCCTGATTGTTGAGGGTTCGCCCAGTTATACGATGCGCGCTCTCGAGAGCATCCAGAACCAAGACCTCTACGATTTGCAAATTGTCGTCGTTTGCCGCGGCGTGGTAGCTGGTGTGCGTCATTCGCTCGAAGTTGCTGCCGACAGAGACATTCATATTGATTTGATTGATGTTGAGGACCCAGCGCCTGGTGCCTGCCTGCGTGCCGGCTTTGCGGCTTCGCGCGGCTCCCAGATCATTGCGATGAATGCCAATGAGTGGTTTGCGCCGCAGTCCCTTTCGCAGATGGTCGAAAGCTCCTGCGACGCTTCTGCTGACATCGTGTTTCCCTCTGTTTCGCTCGATCGCTACGATGTTCACCGCGAACGTCATTCCCGAGTTTTGGACGCGACATCCGTTTCTGAAGATGAGGACCGGGCGGCTTGCCTGACCCAATTGGTTTCCTGTGGTTTAATCCGACAGACCTCTGGCGTGCTGTATGATCGCGCCCTTTTTGAGGCGTGCCTTGCGCATGGCGATGCGTTTCGCACGGTGTCTTTTTTGACGTTCGCGCTTTCGCAGGCAAAGCGCGTTTCGGGATGTGGCCGTGCCCGTTTTCATGCAGTGGCGCCGTCGATTACGGAGACGTTTGACCCCACGATGTTTGCCAGGCTTTCTGATGATATCGGGGCGCTCGACAGGCTTGCCGACTCGCTTGCCGTCGCGGGCGGTGGCGATCAGTTGAAGCAGGTCTGCCAGCGGTATTACTACGCCGGCCTGGTTGCCTGCATCGATAATTTGTGTCTGAGCCCCCATGGGGTGTCTTCAATAGAGCGTTCGGCCCGTTTGCATGATATGCTCGAAGCGCAGCGTACCCGTCAGATGGTTGTGGCTCTTAAGGGCAATCATCGGGGCTTAGGTCTGCTCTATGGTTCGATAGCTAGTGCCAAGCCTATGCGGTGTGCGTTGTATACGCATCTGGCGGCCTTTTTCAATCGTTCGGGCGTCAGGACTGTCCAGTAGCGTGATTTTCGAAATAAATTGCATGGAATTGTTTCGAAATGCGTTCTTATTCACTAAAACCCTCAAATAGCGCTAAACTATTCAATTACTAAGTGATTGTCTCCGCCATCTTTTGGAGTGAGGTTTTGTATGGCCAAAAAACGCAATGGGCGCCAGGATGCCATCAGAGATATTGTTCGCAATAAGGACGTACGTACGCAGCGCGTTTTGGTAGACGAGCTTCGCGCCATGGGTTTCGATTGCACGCAGGCGACCGTTTCGCGCGACATCGCGGACATGGGACTGCGTAAGCTCCCCGAGGGCATCTATGTCCTTGCCGAGGACCTGCATCTGCAGCGCATGGTTTCCGAGCTGGTTACCGGCGTACTGCGCACCGATAATCTGGTTATGATCAAGGCGCAGCCCGGTACGGCTTCTGGTATTGCCGCAGCGGTCGATGCCGCGGAGCTGCCCGACGTACTCGGCTCGCTTGCCGGCAACGACACGATCTTAGTCATTGCGCAGACGGCCGAGGACGGTGAACGCCTTGAGGCGCTCATCAACAAGCTGAGTAACTCTCACAAGTAGGGGATGCGTGGCACTGCTGCTGTGCCGATTGTTGCTATAGGTAATTGCCGAGGGCGTTGACGAAGGTCAGCGCCCTTTTGCATGCCGGCACCCGTTGCTCTATCGGTCCTGCAGCCGGGGCCGTCGTGGCATCTTGTGACATCTGCCGAAATAAAGAAGCGCCCGAGCAGCGTACGTGCTGCTCGGGCGCCTTGGTGTCAGATGCCGCTTTGCGTCTACTGGCCCGTAGAGGGGTCGGGCGTGGGCGTAGGATCGGGGGTAGGCGTCGGCGTGCCACCGTCGCCACCCGTGCCACCGTCGCCACCCGTGCCACCATTGCCACCCGTGCCACCATTGCCACCTGTCGTACCGCTATCGCCGGTGGTGTTGCCGCCCGGGGTTTCAGTGGTTGTCGTTGTCGTTGTCGTTGTGGTGGTCGTGGTCTCTTCCTCTTCTTTTCCCTCGTCTTTATCCTCTTCGTCTTTCTTTTTGTTGTTTGTGCCGTAGAACTTCCAGACGTTATTGTTCTTGTACGTGGGAGCCGTTCCGGTCGAGAATTCCTCGCGCTCGGTGCCCGCAAGAACGGTGTTCATGAACTTCTTAAAGACGGGCAGGTTGGTGCTGTCGCCCAGCAGGTCCGAACCGTACTTTTGGATGGGAATCTCGCCTGCGGAATAACCGGTCCACAGGGCGCATGTCAGTTGCGGCGTGAAGCCGCAGAACCACAGGTTGGTGGTGTTGTCAGTGGTGCCCGTCTTGCCGGCATAGGGCTGGTTGACGTTCAGCGCGCCGGCGGCACCCGTGCCGCTGCCCTGCATGACGCCGGATAGAACATCGGTAACCGCGGCAGCCTCGCCTTCGGTGAGCACCTGCGTGGGATTGTCGGTGTGCTGGTACAGAACCGAGCCGGTACGCGAGTCGATCTCGGTAATGGCGATGGGCTGACGGTAGTAGCCACCGTTGGCAAACGTTGCGTAGGCAGATGCCATCTCGAGCGGTGAGATGGACCCGGTGCCGAGCGTCATGACGGGAACGTCCTCGATATTGTCCTTGGCGGGATCGATGCCAAGCTTTTTGACGAGCGACATGATCTTGTCATTGCCGATGGCTTCGGCCACCTGAATGTAGCCGGTGTTGGATGAGTATGCCGTTGCCTGCTTAAGCGTGATGTTGCCATAGCTCTGGTTGCCGTAGTTTTGCACCTCGGTCGTGGTGCCCTTGGCCTTGAGCAGCGAGTTGCAGTTGAGGGTGACGTTGGGGTTCATACCGTTTTGGATGGCAGTTGCCAGCGTAAACGCCTTAAACGTGGAGCCCACGGGGCGCTTTGCCGTAGCGTGGTTCACGTGATTCTCGTCGGCGTTGTAGTCGTAGCCGCCTACCATGCACTTGATATAGCCGGTCTTGGGGTCAACGACGACCATGCCCATGTCCAGGCCGTCGAGCGAAAGCGTGTCGAGCTGCGAGCGCACAGCCTCCTCGGCCACCTGCTGCATGGTGGGGTCGATGGTGGTCTTGACGGTCAGACCGCCCTTAAAGAGCACGTCGGTGGAGAACTCCTGCTCAAGCAGCTGTTTAACGTAGGAGACAAAGTAGGGCTGAGAGTACACATCGACGCCACTGCCCGAAATCTCGGTCACGTTAAGCGTGATGGGCTCAGCCTGTGCGGCATCGTGCTCTTCCTGCGTGATGTGGCCCAGACGCAGCATGTTGTCCAGAACCTTATTGCGGCGGGACAGCGCCAAGTCGGGATTAACCGTGGGGTCGTACTGCGAGGGCGAGTTGGGAAGGCCGATGAGCAGCGCGGCCTCGCTCAGGGTGAGGTCGGCGGCGGTTTTGGACAGATAGGTCTCGGCGGCGGCCTCGATTCCATATGCTCCATGGCCGTAGTAGATGGTGTTGAGGTACATCATGAGGATCTCGTCTTTGGAGTACATATCCTCCATCTTGATGGCGATATAGGCCTCGCGCACCTTACGCTCGATGGTCGAGTCGAATTGTTCCTCCTGCAAGATGGTGTTGCGAACCAGCTGCTGGGTGATGGTCGATGCGCCCTCGTGGCCGCCGGTGAGGGTTGCCACCGATGCGCGTGCAATGCCCCAGAGGTCGATGCCGCCATGTTCGTAGAAGCGCTCGTCCTCAACGTCGACGGTGCCCTGCAGCACGTACGGGGACACTTGGTCCTTGGTGATGGACTTGCGGTTTTGCGTGTAGAAACTCGCAATGGTATTGCCGTTGCAGTCGACGATGTCGGTGGGCTCGCTCACCAGATACGCGTTGGCATCGGTGTAGTCGGGCAGATCGGACAGCCAGCGGTTGACGTTGCCGATCATGCCGATGCCAAACGCTACGCCCGCGATAAGCAGAAAGCCCAAAAACGAGAGCAAGATCATGGGAAGGGCATGCGTCTTAGAGCGACCGCGCCCCTGTCGTTGGCGAGGACCCATATATTGACCTCCAGGTATGTCGTGCCAGGCGGCAGGTATGCTACCGGGCAGGATGGACATAAGTTATTACACGATAAACCAATCGGGGCATGCGGGGCCTCGTGTATGCTGGTTGGCAGCAATTTTCAGAGTGAAAGCACACCTTGGCAAGGAGTTTACCGATGGCGATTCGGCCGATGGAACCGAGCGGACAATGCGAAAGCGAGTTGGCGGCGGCTGAAGTGGCGCTGCCCGAACTGCTGGCGCCTGCTGGCGGACTCGACCAGATGCTCGCGGCGATTGCGGCGGGTGCCGATGCCATCTATGCGGGGCTGGACGGATTCAACGCTCGAGTGAGCGCGCATGGCTTTAACGATGATGAGTTCGCGCGCGGTTGTGCCGTGGCCCATGCCCATGGCGTGCGTGTGTACGTGACGCTCAACGTGTTCGTGTTCGATGATGAGCTTGCCGACGCCGTGGCGTTGGGGGCGCATGCGCACGCGTTGGGTGCCGATGCGTTGATTGTGGCCGATGCCGGGCTGGCTTGTGCGCTACGTGCGGCGATTCCGGGGGTCGAGATTCACCTGTCCACTCAGGCGGGCGTTCATAGCGAGGATGCCGTGCAGTTGGCTGCCAAGGAGCTGGGAGTTGAGCGCGTGACGACTGCGCGCGAGCTGAGCGTTGCAGAGATTGAGACGCTTTGCGCTACTGGCGTGCCCATCGAGGTGTTCTGTCACGGCGCTATTTGCATTGGATACTCGGGTGCGTGCGGGTTCTCTGCCCTTCGACGTGGCCGCTCTGCGATGCGCGGTGATTGCACGCAACCGTGCCGTCTATCCTATGACTTGGTGGACGAGGCGGGGCAGAGTGTTGTCGCTGTCGAAGGGGATCGCCTGCTTTGTCCGCGTGACTATCTGGGCATCGCGCATCTGCCCGAGCTTGTTGCCGCCGGCGTGGCATCGCTCAAGATCGAGGGCCGCATGAAGAATCCCGACTACGTCTTTAACGTGGCGAGGGTGTGGCGTCGGGCGCTCGATATGCTGCGCGACGGCACATGGGATGCCGATGCGGTTCCGGCGCTTGAGCGCGAGCTGGGAAGGTCGTTCAACCGCGGCTTTACCGATGCGTATCTGCGGGGTCGTTCGGGCGCCGAGCTCATGAGCTTTGAGCGCGCGATCAACCAGGGCGTGCGCGTGGGCCATTTGGTGACGGTGGGTCACGAAGAGGTGACGGTTGAGCTTGATGCCGCCGTGGCGGCGGGCGATACTCTCGAGATTCGATTTTACCCGGGTGCCGACGCGCGTCCCGATGTGCCCAAGCGCTGGCCACAGGTGCCTTGCCCCGTGGATGCCGCTGCGGGAGAGCGCATCGTCGTGCATTGCAAACGCAAGGTGGACGCGGGCTGCGAGGTCTATCTGATTCGCAGTGCCGGCGTGCTGGGGCAGACGGCAACGGTGTTGGAGCGCATGCGGGTCGAGGCAGATGCGGTCGCGCCTGTTGAGCAGTCCGTTGGGGTACTGCCGTTTGAGGGCGTTCTGGCAGATGGCGGTGTACCGACGGAGTTGGCGGGACCGGCGGAGCCGGCAAAGCATGAGGCTTTTGCTCGAATGGTCTTTGCCTGGGAGCTGATGGATTTGGATCCGCGCGATGAGCGGGATCTGTCCGATGCGACGGTGGTGCTCGACGAAGTGTGCCGCGCAGGCGATATCGAGCGGACTCGGGCGCTTATGCAGCGTGCCGGGCGTGTGGTTTGCCGCAACCTGGGGCAGGTGGCGATGGCCCGCGAGCTGGGCACGGCGTTTGACGTGGCGGCGCCGGTGTTCTGCGCCAATCGGGCCACACTTGCTTGGCTGCGGGGCCTTGGCGCGGGGTGGGTATACTTGCCTGCCGAGTTGCTCAGCAATGATAGGGGGCGTATTGCCGAGCTGGCTGCTGAACCCGGCGTCTTGGGTCCGTTCGACGCCGACCGTCCCGAGCTCATGGTGTGCGAGCACTGCCTGCTGACCGCCGAGGGCGTCTGCGCCACCGATGCGACGGGGCAGGTCCGTTGCCGCGACTGCTTGCGTCGTCGGCAGGTGCGCTATCTGGTCGAGCGTGACGGTACGCGTCTGCCAGTTGCCATCGACGCATGCGGCAGGACGAGGATTTTCCTGTCGTAGATGCTGCGTCGCGTCAGTTTGTTATCATAAGAGAGTTTATGGACTTCCAGCACCGCCGTTTTCGGCGAGGGTGCTATAGCAAAAGGAGGATACCCAATGCTGTCTGTTGACGAGCAAATGCGTATCATCACCTCGGGCGCCGCGCAGATCGTTCCCGAGGCCGACCTTCGCAAGAAGCTTGAGAAGGGCGAGCCCCTCAACATCAAGCTCGGCGTCGATCCCACCAGCCCCGACCTGCACCTGGGCCACGCCGTGCCGCTGCGCAAGATGCGTCAGTTCCAGGACCTGGGCCACAACGTTACCCTCATCATCGGCAACGGTACTGCGCTGATTGGCGACCCCTCGGGCAAGAATTCCACTCGTCCGCAGCTTTCGCAGGAGCAGATCGAGGCCAATGCCGAGACCTACGTGAGCCAGGCCATGAAGATCCTGGATCCCGAGAAGACCACCATCGTGCACAACGGTGACTGGATCTTGTCGATGGATCTGGCTGGTCTGCTGCAGGTGTGCTCCAAGTTCACCGTCGCCCGTATTCTTGAGCGCGACGACTTTACCAAGCGCTACCAGTCTCAGACGCCGATCGCCCTGCACGAGTTCCTGTATCCCGTGATGCAGGCATACGATTCGGTCATGATTAAGGCTGACGTGGAAATGGGCGGCACCGATCAGCTCTTCAACCTGCTTGCCGGCCGTGAGCTCATGGAGAAGATGGGCATGGAGCCGCAGATCGCGCTCACCATGCCGCTGCTCGAGGGCACCGATGGCGTCCGTAAGATGTCCAAGTCCTATGGCAACTACATCGGTCTGACCGACGCGCCCAAGGATATGTTCGGCAAGACCATGTCCATCCCCGACGAGATGATCGGCAAGTACTACCGCCTGGCGAGCTCGCTCACCCCGGCCGAGGTCGACAAGATCGACGCTGCTCTGGCCGACGGCTCCGCCGATCCCTATGAGCTCAAGCGCGCTCTGGGCCGCGACCTGTGCGACACCTACCACGGCGCCGGTGCCGGCGACGAGGCTCAGGCCGAGTTCGACCGCGTGTTCAAGGAGGGCCAGCTCGCCGACTTCCCCGAGAAGCATGTTGAGCTGACTGTTAACGACGAGGGCCAGATTTACCTCGCCGGCCTGCTCAAGGACCTGGGCCTTTCGGCCAGCGCCGGCCAGGCCCGTCGTGACATCGACGGCGGCGGCGTCAAGATCAACGGCAAGGCCGTGGCTCCCAAGAGCTACAACATCGACCCCAGCGCCCTCAAGCTGGGCGATACCCTCTCCGTAGGCAAGCGCAAGGGCTTTAAGTTGATTTAGTTCCGCCGTTCTACCGAACGGCGGACCGGCCGACGCTGCGCGGGCCGCATTTGGACAATCTGACGTTCAACTTCAAGGGCGCGACCAGAAGGTCAGCGCCCTTTCGTTTCACGTCACCTTGTCTCAAATGCGGCCCGCTCGCTGTGGTTGCCAAAACATCGGCGCTCCCGTTGTTGGCACTTTGGGACACTCCTTGTATTGGTGCTCAGCGGCAGCCCCCCCCATTGCGCCAAGCGGCGTGTGCCGTTAAGCGGAAGGGGTGTTATCGGCGGCCTCCTTTTGGGCATACAATGGCTATTGGTTTGCTGCGGTGAAGGCCTGTCCGCTCCGCAGCTGTTTTCTACGGATAAAGGAGTATGTATGTCCGTTGAGGTCATGAGGTCTGTGATCGAGGCCGCCGAGGGTCGTGTGCCCGTTGACACGCTGTTTGCCAACGCACAGATTGTCGATGTGTACGGCCAGCGCGTGGCGCCCGGTAGCGTTGCCGTCAAGGATGGCGTGATCGTCGGCGTGCTCTACGACGGTCGCGACGATGCCGCCGGTACGTATGAGGCTGCCGAGGTCATCGATTGCCAGGGCCGCTATCTTGCCCCCGGTTTTATTGACGGACACTTGCATATCGAGTCTTCGAACATCCGCCCTGCCGAGTATGCGCGCATGGCAGCGACGCGCGGTACCACCACCGCTATTGCCGACAGCCACGAGATCGCTAATGTTTCTGGCTTGGACGGCCTGCGCTTTATGATCGAGGACGGTCGTCGCGCTCCTATTTCCATCAAGTACATGATGCCTTCGTGCGTGCCCGCGCTGCCCGACGAGCAGGCCGGTGCCGTCATCACCGCTGCTGATATGCAGGCGTTTTTTGCCGAGCATCCGGGCGATGTCTTTGGTCTGGGCGAAATGATGAACCTGCCGGGCGTCTTTATGGCCGATCCCGAGACCTGCGCTCGTATCGACGCTGCCAACCAGACGCCGTCCAAACAGGTTGACGGTCACGCCCCGCTCGTTGCCGGCAAGGACCTCAACGCCTATGCCGCAGCAGGTATTATCGCTGACCATGAGTCGACGATTCCCGAGGAGGCGCTCGACAAGCTGTCTCGCGGCATGTACGTGATGCTGCGCGAGGGTACGTGCAGCCATGACCTGGCCAACCTGTCGCCGATGCTGCTGGAAAACCCCGCCCGTGCCCGCCGCTGCTGCTTTGCGACCGACGACCGCGCCCCTTCCGACGCGCTTTCGACCGGCATGATCGACAATGCCTGCCGCGTGGCTATCGAGGCCGGTATCGACCCCGTGGTCGCTATCTCTATGGCGTCCCTCTCCACGGCCGAGGCGTTTGGCCTGGACCACGGTTGCCGCGACCCGCACGAGCTCCGCGGCGCCATCGCCCCGGGCAAGCGTGCCGACCTGCTGGTGCTCAATGACCTGACGTTTGCCACGGCTCCGCATCGCGTATATGCCGCCGGTGCCCTGGTGGCGCAGGACGGTACCTTTGTGGGCGAGATTGCACCCGAGATGGCCGAGGTTGCGGCCCTTGCCGACGAGCTGCGCGCCTCCGTTAAGCTGCCGAAGCTTTCGCTCGACGTGTTCGACTATGCCTTTAAGCCGGGCGAGGCCGTGATCGACGTGGTGCCGGGTAAGGCCATCACGGGTATGGTTCGCCCCGAGAGTGCCGAGGGCCTGCGCCGCATTATGCTGATCGAGCGCCATGGCCGCGGCGTGTCGCTGCAGGCCGAGGGCGCCGACGGTGATGGTCCTGCGGGCCTGGGTCTTGTCGGCAAGCATATCGGTCGCGGCTGGGTGCGTGGCTTCACCATCACAGGCGGTGCCATCGCCTCGACGATCGGTCACGACTCGCACAACGTATGCGTGGTGGGCGACAATGCCGCCGATATGATGGCTGCCGTCGAGGCCGTGGGCCAGGGCGGTCACGTACTGGTGCGCAACGGCGAGGTCGTGGCGCGCATCCCGCTGGCGCTCGGCGGCCTGATGAGCGAAGGCACGGCCGAGGATGTCGCCGCGCAGCACGACGACTTTATGGTCAAGGCGCGCGCCATGGGCATCGAGCCGCCGCTCGACCCCATCATGGGCATCATCTTCCTGCCCCTGCCGGTTATCCCGACGCTCCGCATCCGCCCCGAGGGCATGTTCGACGTCACAACCTTCACCTACGCCGACTAGTCATCGGGGACGTTCTTAAACGTCTAGTCGCCTGCGACACTCTTTGACGTGTTGCCTGGCGCTGCGACCGTGGGACCTCTGACGCGCGTGAGCTATTTGCTAGGTCCTTGTAACGTTTGCGCCCGCGGAGTCTTACCTGAGCTCCCTTTGGGTACGTTGGAATTGGATACACGTTCGATTCCAACAAGCCCGAAGGGAGCTTTTCCATGTTTAAACTGATTGCATCCGATATGGACGGCACGTTGCTTGACGAAAACAGCCAGGTGCCTCCCGAGACCTACGAACTGATTCTGGCGCTACACGAGCATGGCGTGCATTTTGCCGCATCGTCAGGTCGCCGCTACGATCGCCTGTGCGAGTTCTTTGCGCCCGTTCGCGACAAGATGGACTTTGTCGCCGCTAACGGTGCCCAAGTCTACGCCGACGGCAAAATGGTAGACCGTGAGGTGTATTCGCACCTGGCGATTCGAAAGCTCGCCCAAGCAGTCGCGACGTTTCCCAATCTGCATCTTGCGCTCTTTGACCGAACCAAGTCCTTCCTGCTCGATGACGAGTGCAAGTTCGTGCGTGAGGTCGATAAGGACCTTCCCAATGCCGAGCGTATTTGGGAGCTGCCCGATCCCAGCGTAAATATCATCAAGGCGAGTATCTTTTGCGATGACGGTGTCGTTATGGACAGCGCCTACGTGCTACAGCGCGAACTTGGTCAGCTCTTTACTTTTGCGCCTTCGGGCAACGCGTGGATCGATGCTATGCAGCCCGGTGTGTCGAAGGCCTCGGGCATCGCGCAGCTCGCGGAACACTACGGCATTGGACGCGACGAGGTCATGGCGTTTGGCGACTCGATGAACGACTACGAGATCATTCGCTTTGTCGGCACGGGCTGCGCGATGGAAAACGCGCGCCCCGCGCTCAAAGCGGTTGCCGATCGCGTCGTAGGCTGCAACCGCGACCACGCCGTTCAGCAGGAGCTCCGTCGCGTGCTGGAGAGTCTCGCCTAATTCGGCAGATGGAGACGTTCCTTTTCTGTCGGCAGCCGGGGACAGTCTTTGCGGCGCCCCGCGAGGAGTGTCCCCAACGACTACTTAGCTACCCTGCCGGGTTGATGCTGCTAGGCGAGGGCGGCCATGATGGTGCGGGCGACGCCGTCGTGGTCGTTGTCGTATTCGGTGATGGCGCCGGCGGCCTCGCGGTCCTCGGGCTCGGCGTTGATCATGGCCATGCCGTGGCCCGCTGCCTGCAGCATGGGGATGTCGTTGATGTTGTCGCCGAACGCCCAGGCGTCGGCGAGACGCTCGCCCAGGTGCTTGCATAGCCACGTGAGGGCCGTTCCCTTGGTGGCGCCCTCGCCCATGACCTCGATATTCATGGCGTACGAACGCGTGACCTCAATGCCTCCGAGCGTGTCGAGCTCCGCCGCGATGGCATCGCGATCGGTCGGGTCGTGCCAGTACATGGCGATGCGTTCGAGCGTCTCGACCTCGTCGATCTTGCTGTCGATATCCATGTCGATCGGTGTTCGCGTGCGCTTGAGCGAAGCCGCGATGTGGGGGTCGCCGCCGCAGAATTCGTCCAGGCGCGTGTAGAGCGAGCGGGGGAGGAAGCACTGCCCATCTGCGAAGATATCGAAGGTCACATCGTGGCCGGCGGCGATGCGGTGGATGCGATGGGCAATGCCGCAATCGAGCGGACGGCTCAATACGCACGTGGCGCGCGAGGCGTCGGTGGACACATCGTCGTCGAGCTGCCAGACGCTGGCGCCATTGGCGCAGACGGCATAGTGCACGGCGGGATGGGCGAGGATGGGCTCAAAGATGCCCGACAGCGGACGTCCCGTGCAGGGCACAAATTCAATCCCGCGTCGAGCGAGCTCGTCGAGCATCGCCCATGTGGCATCGCTCATCTGCTTATTGCTCGTCAACAGCGTTCCATCCATATCGGAAAAAACAATCATTTGATGCAGCCCTTTCTACTGGCATAAAAAGCGTGGCCGAGGGCGGTGATGCCCTGGCCACGCTCGGGCTCTATAACGGTCCGCGTCCTAGCGATCGGCGAGCGGCTTGTACTCCAGCGGCTCGATCACCGGACGATAGGCCGGGCGAATAATACGGTGCGCGCAGAAGAGCTCTTCCATGCGGTGTGCCGACCAGCCGGCCATGCGGGCGACGGCGAATAGCGGCGTAAAAAGCGTCTCGGGTACGCCGAGCATCTTGTAGATAAAGCCTGTGTACAGGTCGATGTTGGCGCAGATAGGCTTGGTCATGCCGTGGTCGCGCATCACCTGCGGTGCCAGGCGCTCGATGCGTTCGATGAGCGCGAACTCATCGCCCAGGTCCTTCTTGGCGGCAAGTGTGCGTGCGTAGTGGCGGCAGACTTCGGCGCGCGGGTCGCTCAGCGTGTAGACGGCGTGGCCCATGCCGTAGATGAGACCCGTGCCGTCGAAGGCCTGCTTGTCGAGAATCTTGCCCAGGTAGGCTGCAACCTCGTCCTCGTCCTCCCAATTGGAGACATGCGCACGGATGTCCTCGTGCATGGACACGACCTTGGCGTTGGCGCCGCCGTGGCGCGGGCCCTTGAGCGAGCCGATAGCCGCGGCGTAGGCGGAATACGGGTCGGTAGCCGAGGAGGACAGCACGCGGCAGGCAAACGTGGAGTTGTTGCCGCCGCCGTGCTCTGCATGCAGCATGAGCATCACGTCGAGCAGCATGGCCTCATCGCGGGTGAACGCCATACCGCCGCGGAGCACCTGTAGGATGGTCTCGGCGGTGGAGAGGCCGGGTGTGGGGTGCGGTACGTGAACCTCGGAGCCGCGAAGCTTGGCGACCGAGGCCATGTGTGCGAAGGCGGCGATGCGGGGAAGACGGGCGAGCATGGAAATAGCCACGTCGATCTCATGCTCGGGCGTAATTACGTCGGGCTCGGCATCGAAGGCGTAGAGCAGCAACACGGCGCGCTGGAGCACATTCATGATGCTCGACGACACCGTGGTCATGGGGAACTCTTTGACGTATTCGTCGCTCAGATGCCTAAAGGCGCCCAAGCGCTCGCAAAAACCGTCAAGCTCTTCCTTGGTGGGCAGAGAGCCCGTAATGAGCAGATAGGCGACTTCTTCGTAGCCGTAGCGATTCTCGGCCTGGGCGTTGTTGACCAGATCCTCGATGCTGTAGCCACGAAGCGTGAGTTTGCCCTGATCGGGCACGACCTTACCGTCGACCTTGTTGTAGCCATGCACATCCGAGATGCGAGTGAGGCCCGCGACCACGCCCGAGCCGTCTGCATTGCGCAGGCCGCGCTTGACGTTATGCTCGACGAACAGACCCTCGTCATACGGATTAGTCGGCATGCCGTGGTAGAGGTTTTCGCTTTCGGGCGAAATCTGGCGGCTCGCCTCATAATCCAAGACCAGGCGGCTCAGATGGTCATCGAAGCGGTAGTAGATTTTCTTGGCGTCGTAAGCCATGCGCGCTCCTCTCGGGGCCGTGTGGGGGCGGCGTGCTTGGGTGCAGATGCGCCGGCCTGTTCCCGCACGGCCTGTTCGCTACAGGCGGTACATAAAGTTAAAGACGTCCTCGCGCTGGATGGACACATTGACGCCCGAAAGCTCGCCGGCCTCGGCCAGGGCCTTCTGCAGCTCGGCGAAGTCGAGCTTGGACTCGGCGGTGTCGGCCAGCATGGTCATGGTGAAGATGTCCTCGATAATGGACTGCGTGATGTCGCGGATGTCGACGTTGGCCTCGCCCAGAACACGGGTGACGCCGGCGACGATACCGGGGCGGTTCTTGCCAAGGACGGTGATGACGATGCGGGAGGACGAGATCTCGGCCATGGGAAACCCTTTCGCGTGTTGGCGGCGCGCGGCGGCGCTCCGCTACGGTACAGTGTTCATCATTGTACCTGTCCTGCGCAAAAAGGGGCACCTTTGCTGCGGCGTTACACGTCTGCAACATGGGAGAAGGGGCAAAGGCGCCCGTTTGCCGCGATTCGTCGTGTCGTCTGCTGTGCCTTGGGCGCGATGCACAACGCAAAGACCGTGAACCTTTTGTGGGACGCTCGACGTCGTGGTACCATAGCCGAGTTTGTTGTCTTGGTCGGAAACCAAGACGCCTTATGCGCTGATCGGTAACCAGCGCCTGACCAATAAGGAGTCCTACCATGAAGCAGGGTATCCATCCCCAGTATGTCGAGTGCACGGTGACGTGCTCCTGCGGCAACACCTTCAAGACGCACGCTACCGTGTCCGAGATGAAGGTCGAGCTTTGCAACGAGTGCCACCCGTTCTACACCGGCCAGCAGAAGTTCGTCGACACCGGTGGACGCGTCCAGCGCTTCGCCGACAAGTTCGGTGGCGCCGCTGCCGCTCAGCTCAAGAAGGCCGAGGAGGCCAAGGCTGCCAAGGCCGCCAAAGCTGCCGAGGCTGAGGCCGCTCGCAAGGCCGCCGCTGAGGCTAAGGCTGCCGAGAAGGCCAAGCGTGCCGCTAAGTTTGCCGAGGAGGCAGCCAAGCAGGCCGCCGAGGCTCCCGCAGAGGCTCCCGTCGAGGAGACCGCTGCCGAGGCCGAGACCACCGAGGCTGCTGAGTAAATAGCTCGCCGCGGACACACTCGCATTCATGGCAAAAGGGCCGCGCATCCATTTGGGTGCGCGGCCCTATTCTTTTTATTGGTGCAGGCTAAACCGTTCCCATTGCACCAGGTTGGTGCGTAAGGGGCGGGTTAGCCTGCACTAAATGGCAGAGAGACAGCGTTTTCCCAGATAAAAGCTGACAAAATAAACCAGCCCCTTTTTGGCAGGCTGTCGTAGTTATTACGTGGTCGAGTGTGTCGACCGCATAGACGGCGCCTTGTTTGGCTAAAGTACATTTATCTGTGTTTAACTTGTCCAAGGTTTCATGCCGCGGGCGATGGCCAAAAAAGGAAAACCACATGGGATTCATGTCAAAGCTGCTGTCCTTTGGATCCGATAAGGACCTGAAGCGCTACTACAAGATCGTCGAAAAAATCAACGGTCTTGAGCCCCAGTTTGAGAAGATGACCGAGGAGGAGCTCCGCGCCCAGACCGATAAGTTCCGTGAGCGCTACGCCAACGGCGAGTCGCTCGACGACATGCTCCCCGAGGCCTTTGCCACCGTGCGCGAAGCTTCCAAGCGCACCATGGGCATGCGTCACTTTGATGTACAGCTCATCGGCGCCATGGCGCTGCACGAGGGCCACATCGCCGAGATGAAGACCGGCGAAGGCAAGACCCTCGTCTCCACGCTGGCCGGCTATCTCAACGCTATCGCCGGTAAGGGCGTGCACGTCGTCACCGTCAATGACTACCTGGCCAAGCGCGACTCCGAGTGGATGGGCCGTATCTACAAGTACCTGGGTATGACCGTCGGTTTGCTGCAGAACAACATGCCGCTCGAGCTTAAGCGCCCAGCCTACCAGGCCGATGTCACCTATGGCACCAACTCCGAGTTCGGTTTCGATTACCTGCGCGACAACATGGTCACCCGCCCCGAGCAGCGTGTGCAGCGCGGTCACAACTACGCCATCGTCGACGAGGTCGACTCCATCCTGATCGACGAGGCAAGAACGCCGCTCATCATCTCGGGCGCCGGCACCAAGTCCGCCAGCACCTACAAGGACTTCGCGCGCGCCGTGCGCGGCCTTGAGCGCGGCGAGGACGTCTCGCACGACATGCTCACCGCCACCGAGGACGTGGAGCCCACGGGCGACTTCGTCATGGACGAGGCCAAGCACACCATCGCCGCCACCGAGCGCGGCCTTAAAAAGATCGAGCGCCGCTTGGGTATCGATGACATCTATGCCGATCTCTCCGGCCAGCTGGTCAACCACCTGCAGCAGGCGCTGAAGGCCCAGTACATGTTCCACCGCGACAAGCAGTACGTGGTCACCAACGGCGAGGTCAAGATCGTCGACGAGTTCACCGGCCGTATCATGGAAGGCCGCCGCTACTCCGAGGGCCTGCATCAGGCCATCGAGGCTAAAGAGGGCGTGCTCGTGCGCGAGGAGAACCAGACCCTTGCCACCATCACCCTGCAGAACTACTTCCGCCTGTATGACAAGCTCTCCGGCATGACCGGTACGGCACTCACCGAGGACGCTGAGTTCCGCGAGATTTACAAGCTGCCCGTCGAGGTCATTCCCCCCAACAGGCCCGTGCAGCGCGTTGACCACGAGGACCTGGTGTACCGCACCATTCAGGCTAAGTACAACGCCGTTGCCGACGACGTTGAGCGTCGTCACGCCAAGGGCCAGCCGGTCCTGGTGGGCACCGTCTCCATCGAGAGCTCCGAAAAGCTGTCCGCCGCCCTCACTAAGCGCGGCATTGCGCACGAGGTCCTTAACGCCAAGCACCACGAGCGCGAGGCCCATATCGTGGCCCAGGCTGGTCGCTATGGCGCCGTGACCATCGCTACCAACATGGCCGGCCGTGGTACCGATATCTTGCTGGGCGGCAACCCCGACGAGCTGGTGCGCGAGCGCCTGGAGTACGAGGGCCTGACCATGGAGGACGTCACGCCCGAGCAGCTCGAGCAGTTCAACGCCGAGGCCAAGGAGACCTGCAAGGCCGAGCGCGAGCGCGTGCTTGCCGCCGGCGGCCTGACCGTCATCGGCACCGAGCGCCATGAGTCCCGCCGTATTGACAACCAGCTGCGTGGTCGTTCCGGCCGTCAGGGCGATCCGGGCGAGACCCAGTTCTACCTGTCGCTCGAGGACGACCTCATGCGCCTGTTTGGCGGCGACAAGATGGACCGCGTCTCCAAGATGATGGTCACGGCCGATATGGGCGATGACATGCCGATCCAGCACAAGATCATTTCCAAGGCCGTTGAGAGCGCCCAGCACAAGGTCGAGAGCATCAACTTCTCCATGCGTAAGAGCGTCCTTGAGTACGACGACGTCATGAACAAGCAGCGCCAGGTCATCTACGCCGAGCGCAATAAGATTCTGGACGGCAAGGACCTGACCGACCACATCACCGAGGTCATGCACGATACCGTGTACCGCTGCGTGCAGGAGTTCTGCACCAAGGACAGTCACGATGGCGAGCGCGACCTGGAGGGCCTGCGCAAGTGGGTTGTGGAGCTCACCGGCCACATCGATACGCCGAAGTTCCCCGACGAGGATTATGAGGCCCTGGCTGCCGATGTCCTGGCTTACGTAGAGAAGTGCTACAGCATGAAGGCCGAGCGCTTGGGCGAGGATCTGATGCGCGAGCTCAATACCCAGGTCATGCTGCGCGTCATCGATACCCGTTGGATGAACTACCTGCAGGAGATGGACTACCTCAAGACCGGCATCGGCCTGCGCGGCTTTGGCCAGCGCGACCCGCTGGTCGAGTACAAGACCGAGGCCTACGGCGCGTTCCAGATACTCGTCGATACCATGTACGAGGATTATCTGCGCACGGTTCTGCGCATCGAGATCAAGGCTGCCCCGCGTGCCGTGGAGCACAAGGAGGACCCCGCACTCGAGGGCGCGCGCTTCTCCGGTCCTGCCGAGGTCGATGGTGACAACGGCGACTCGGTGCTGCGCAAGCAGGCGCAGGTGCAGGCCCGCACGGCTGTCCAGGGTGGTCCGGCTGCCGTCAACAACGGTGGCAAGGTGACCACCTATCGCAAGTCCGAGAGCGACGATCCGTACGTCAACGTGGGCCGCAACGACCCGTGCCCCTGCGGTAGCGGCAAGAAGTTTAAGTACTGCCACGGCAGGAATCGTTAATGGCCG
>CABQKL010000001.1 GCA_902464645.1 uncultured Collinsella sp. | reverse complement strand
CGCCGCTCCTGTGGCCGCTCCCGCACCCGACTTCTCCGCTCAGGAGCGCCAGATCTCCGCTGCGCTGATCGCTGCCCAGCAGACCGCCGAGGGCATCGTCAACGACGCTAACGAGAACGCTGAGCGCATCCGCAATGAAGCCGACGCCAAGGCCCGCGAGGTCATCCGTCAGGCCCTGACCGAGAAGCAGGCCGAGCTCGAGGAGATCGACCGTCTGAAGGCTTCCCGTGAGGAGTTCAAGGCCGAGTACCTCAAGCTCATCCAGCACTTTATGGACGATGCCCAGAATTCCTTCCCCGCTGATCTTATGGCCTCCACGCCGGTCGGTTCTGCCGCTTCTCCTGCGGTGACCGTTCCCGCCGCCGAGCCGCTGCCTGTCGCTGATCCGGTTGTCCCCGTGGCTGACCCCTTCGCTCCGATCGACAACTTTGCCGCCGACGACCTGGACTAGCGCCAGAACCACAATCTCGTGCCCTTAAGAGGAGCTCGCACCTGCGGGCTCCTTTTTTGTGGCTGCATACGGGTTGGGAAACAAAACGCCGAGCTCTGCGTACGATAGGGCAGAACTCGGCGAAAGGGTGCGCGGTAAAAGGTAGATTTTAGGGCATGTGCCAAAAACTACTTGAGGAGGAAGTCGGAGAGGGGAATGGTGCGGGCATCGCGATGCTCGGGATCGGCGATGTGGTCGGCAGGATAGCCGCAGACGAGCATGTGATAGGGATAGACGCCCTCGGGCAGGTTGAACCGCTCTCGGGCTAGCTCGGGCTTAAAATGGCATACCCAACACGTTCCCAGGCCCTGCTCGGTGGCCTCCATCATCATCTGATCACAGACGATCGAAGTATCGATGGCACTCGAGTTCATCTGATCATACGGGCGCACCCAGGCATCATCGGTAACGCTGCAAATAAGGAAGATAAGCGGAGCGCCAAAGATAGACCCATCACGAGCAAACCGAGGCTGACAAGCAGCAGCCTTCTCCAGAAGCTCAGGCGTATCCAACACCATCACACGGGTTGGATGGTTATTACAAGCAGAAGGAGCAATACGCCCAGCCTCAACAATGGCATCCACAACAGCTTGCTCAACAGAACGATCCTGAAATTCACGACAAGAATACCGACCCCGAGCCAGATCCAAATAAGACATACAAGCCCTCCAACAATTAAAAATCAAACAAACCCAAAGTAACCCAAACAGTACCCAAAGCAGCAATCAGCCAAACGCTCATCGAGGGCCAAAGTGTCCGAACGGATACCAAAGGTCCCTTCAGCCAAACCCCCATTGCGCTATAACTATCAGCCAAAGTTCCCAATGGTGGTACGTAAGGGAGCGGGCCCGGCCACTAATAACCTTTTGAACGACTCTGCTTGCAGCCGGAGTGAAAAAGGTTATTAGTGGCCGGGCCCGCGACCGCCGGGACACGTACCCCCAATTAACTGTTCTTCATGACAATCGAATCCACGACATCAGCCACATTCTCGCAGCAGTCGGCGCAGTACTCCAGGAAAGCGTAGACGTCACGCCAGGCGATGACCTCGAGCGGGTCCTTGCCATTGACGTGCAGGTTGCGCATAGCGTTGATGTAGAGCTCATCGGCCTCGGACTCAATGGTGTTGATCTGGATGACCAGCTCGCGCAGGGTCTTGGACTTGCGGTAATTAGGCAGCTCGACCATAAGGTCCTTCATGGCGCGGCAGGCGTCGGTCACCTTGTGGGCGATGACAATGGCATCGGGGTGGATGCTCTGGATGTTGGTGAAGTAGACGCGCTGCACGACGCCCTCGATACGGTCAAGCACGGTGTCGAGCGAGCAGCTCATCAGGTCCAGATCCTCGCGCTCAAGCGGGGTGATAAAGGCAGTGAGCAGGGCATCCTCGAGCTCATGGTGCTTCTTGTCGGCCGCATGCTCAATCGCATGCATCTCTTCGAGCATGCCGTGGATCTGCGCGGGATCAAAGTTCTCAAAAATCTTGATGAGCAACTCTGCGGCCTGGACAGCAAGGTCGGCGCAGGCGACGTAGTTGTCAAAGTAGAACGAATCGGGTTTCTTTGCCATGAGTGGGTCCTTTCGAGGCGAAGACGGGTGGGCGAGGTATTGCGGTCCGGATGGCCGTTCGGTTTGACTAGATGAACATCATGAACAGCTTGGCCATGACAAAGCTGATGAGTCCACAAGCGGGGAAGGTGAAGAACCACGTGAACATCATGTCCTTGACCACGCCGAAGTTGATGGCCGAGAGGCGCTTGACGGCGCCGACACCCATAATGGCGCAGGTTTTGATGTGGGTGGAGGATACGGGGATGCCGGTAAGGGTGGCAAGTAGCAGGTTCGCGGCGCCCGCCAGGTCGGCGGAGAAGCCCTGGTACTTTTCGAGCTTGACCATGCTCTGACCGACAGACTTGATGATGCGCTCACCGCCCACGCTGGTGCCGATACCCATAGTGGCCGAGCACAGCAGCATAATCCAGATGGGGATGCCGGCATCGCCGACGCTCGTCTGGCCGCTGGCGAAGGCCACTCCTAAAAAGAGCACGCCGATGAACTTCTGTCCATCCTGCGCGCCGTGCATGAAGCTCATGGCCGCAGCGCTCGCGATCTGAGCGTATTTAAAGAAGACGTTGGCACGTCGCCTGTTGGCGGCGGCGAAAAGAATCGAGACGAGCTTGCACAGGACCCAGCCCATGACAAAGCCCAGGCCGATGGAGAGCGCCAAGCCGTAGATGACCTTCATCCACTCGTGGACGTTGACGCTGCTCGCGCCGCCGAGGGCGATTGCGGCACCGGTCAGGCCGGCGATAAGGCTGTGGCTTTGCGAGGTAGGGATGCCAAAACGCGATGCCGTGGCGCCGTAGACGACGATGGAGAACAGCGCCGCGCAGAGGCATGCGAGCGCCATGGTGCTGTTTCCGCCAAAGTCGACGATATGTGAGATGGTGTTGGCGACGCTCGCGTTAAAGTGCGTCATGATGAGCACGCCGAGGAAGTTGAATGCGGCGCTCATGAGAATGGCGGCGCGGGCGGGCATGCAGCGCGTGGTGACACAGGTCGCGATGGCGTTGGGCGCGTCGGTCCATCCGTTGACGAAGATAGCGCCGAGTGCGAGGATCACGGTGACGGCAAGGACTGGGTTCGACACAATTTGGCCGAGGAAGGCTGAGAACGTTACGTCCATATATGGGCTTTCTCGAAGTTTGCAGGCACGTTACAAAAACATGATAAATCGTATCACCTCCTGCGGGTTTCTTTACCGAGTTCTGATGGGAGAAGTGAATTTTTTGGCACTAACATTGAATATTTGCCCTGTTGACCGCGGGTGTTCTTTTTGCTAGCACGCCATGAGGACACGTGCGCGCCCCAACATCCCAAAACCACAGCCTGTTCGCTTTACAATGTGCAAACATGCGTTCGATAATAGGAGGCATGGAATATCGACAGACAGATGGTAAAACTCGACGCGTGCACAAGCAGTATGTGGACGTCGTGGCTCGCATCCTCGCGGGCGGACAGGTCGTGCCGGTTACCGTCTGCTGGGTCGATGGTCGTTGCTTTACGATTGACGAGATTGTCTCGTCCACCGGTTTTGGCCTGACGGTCCACGGCATTCGTACGGCGACTTATAAGGTTCGTTTTGGCGGGCATGCGACCGAACTGTATCTGGAAGAACAGGCGCGCGAGCGACCGGATGGCTCGCAGGCTCATCTGATGCGTTGGTGGGTGTGGGCATTCGACCGTACACTCGAGAGTGAACGCCGCAGGTAAGAGTGCGCGGCATTCGGGTACAATGGCAGGAATCTTGTCATCTGCTGTGCCGTCTTTCACGGCACTTTTTGAAAGGACGAAGTATGAACGATATCCAGGGCTATCAGAACGGCCCCATCGAAACCGGCGCAAGCCGTGCCAAGGAGATGTCGCCGCGCGCGTACAACCTTGTCATGTCTGCCCTGATCTTTTTGGGCTTTTGCGCCATGGGCGCCGGTGCTTACTTTACGAGCACCATGTCGTTTGCGCGCATGATGATGAGCGGCGCCGCTTTGCCGCTGGTCTTTGGCTCATTTATTTTGACCATCGTCGGCATGGTCATGATGTCGGCCGCTGCCAGCAAACAGTCCGTGGGCCTGTCACTCGTGGGCTACGTGGTCTTTGCGAGCACCTTTGGCCTGACGGCGTCGTTTGGTCTTGCCAACTACGACCTGCCTACCATTAACACCGCCTTTATCGCCACCGCTGCTATCACCTTTGTCTTTGGTGCGCTGGGCGTGACCTTCCCCAAGTTCTTCCAGCGTGTGTATGGCATTGGTTTTGGCATCCTGCTTGCCACGATTCTGGTCGAGATCGTGCTGATGTTCATGGGCGTTTCGCAGTCCATCACCGACCTGATCGTGATCGTGGTGTTCGCCGGCTTTATTGGCTACGACACCTATGTGGCCACGACGGTGCCGCCCACGCTGCCCAACGCCGTGCTCATGGCATCCAACCTGTTCGTGGACATCATCAACGTGTTCCTGCGCATCCTGAACATCCTTGGTCGTCGCGACTAGTGCCAAATTGCAGCGGTGCTTGCGCACGTGTAAATCGATGCGGAAGGCGGTCCTTCGGGGCCGTCTTTTTTGTGCGTGGCGGGGTATCATGGATGGAAAAGCCGATAGCGGCAGAGACCGAGAAAGGTGACCACTTATGGCAGACGTTGACAACAGAAACCGTAACCGCAGACCCAATCGCGCAGGGCAGCCCAATCCCAAGCGCGAGGCCCGTGCCAAGGCCGCCGAGCGTCACGTGGCGACTGTGTCCGAAGCGTGCGCCAAGGATATCGAGCGCTCGCTTGCAGGCGTGCGCGAGTTCGACGGTATGCCTGCCGGCTTTGTCGCGGCGATGAAGGCCAAGGCCCAAGCGGCTGCGGCTGCCGAGGAGCAGGTCGCCGAGGAGTCTGAGGCCGCCGAGGTTGCGTCTGCCGAGGCTGAGGCCGTGGCCGAGCCTGCGCCCGCAGAGGAGGCCGCGGAGACCGAGCCTGCGCCTGCCGCTGAAAAGCCTGCTCCGGTCCTGCCCGAGGTCACCGTGCTCGACGCCTCTGCCACGCAGGCCATTCTGGATAACGGCCGAGGCTACGCGCAGTTCTGCGACATGGCCGTGCTCGCCTTTGCCTCGTTCACCAACCCGGGCGGTGGCTACATCCAGGGCTATCTGGGCCAGGAGGCCACGCTCTGTGCCGATTCGTACCTGTACAACGTGCTCGATAAGCAGCGCAAATGGTACGGCGAGAACCGTCGCCGCAACATCAACTGCGAGCTTTACCGCAACCGTGCGCTGGTGGTGCCTGCGGTGCGCTTCGACCGCAATCACGTACATGCATATGCTGACGTGATCGTTGCCGCCGCGCCCAACGCCAAGCGCGCTCGCCAGGAGTATCGCGTGGGTGACGATGCCTTGCTGGATGCCCTGCGCGATCGCATCCGCTTTGTGCTTGCCATCTGCGATGAGCTGGGTCGCGAGAAGCTCGTGCTGGGCGCTTGGGGCTGCGACAACAACGGCTTTGACGCCGAGGCCGTGGCTGAGCTCTTCCGCAAGGAGCTTGCGTCGGGCGACTTCAAGGTCAAGCAGGTGTTTTTTGCCGTGCCCTCTACGCGCTGGGATGAGGACTTCGCCAAGTTTGAGCACGTGTTGGCAAGCTTCCCCGAGTGTAACGAGGAGTCCTATGCTCAGGTGGCCGCCCGCGCCGCGGCCGCCCGTGCCGCCGAGCAGGCTCAGGCCGCTGCTGAGGACGATGAGGATGACGACGACTGGCGCAAATACCTGTAATCGGTATGTGCTGACAGATAGGTCGATCCGGCAGGAGAGACTGCTCCCGCCGGCTTTTTACTAGAGGAAGGGCTTACGATGAAAAACGTTCTGTGCTTTGGCGACAGCAATACCTATGGCTATGATCCGGCGGGCATGCGCGACGGCACCGCGGTGCGCTATGCGCACGATGTGCGCTGGTGCGGCGTGGCCCAGCGCGACCTGGGCGAGGGCTGGCACGTGATTGAGGAAGGCCTAAACGGCCGCACGACGGTGCGCGACGACATGTGCCATCTGGACACCAATCTCAACGGCATCCGCGCGTTGCCGATGCTGCTCGAGTCCCATAAGCCGCTGGACGCGATCGTGATTATGCTGGGCACCAACGACTGCAAGACGGTCTTTAGCGTGGGGGCTGCCGATATCGCTGACGGTGCCATGGCGCTGATTCGCACCGTCCGCGCGTTTCCCTGGACCGACGCTGCGCCTTGTCCGCGCATTCTGCTGATGGCTCCTATCAAGATCAAGCCGCAGATCGCCGATGTGTATATGACCGACTTTGACGAGCACTCCGTCGAGGCCTCGGAGCATTTTGCCGAATACTATGCGTATGTTGCCGAACAGTTTGGCTGCGACTTTTTGAATGCCGCCGATTTTGCCGAGCCGGGCGATATCGATTATCTGCACATGATGCCCGAAAGCCACGAGAGCCTGGGCCACGCCGTGGCAGCCAAGCTCAAAGAGATGCTCGGAGAGTAGCGCGGCCCAAAGCGCTACAAAAGTTCCCCTTGCGGTGGCTTGTTTCGTTGGTTTGTCTTGATCTGTAACAGCTGTAAGGCCGAAAACGGGCTAGATGTTACAGATTGAGATTATTTAGGTCGATATCGGTCGTTTGTCTCGATCTGTAACATCTAGGGTCGATTTCGCCGAGTTACTGTTACAAATCGAGATTTTCTTCTCAGCGGAATTTGAATGTCTCAATCTGTAACAGGTGGGCCGAAAAATGGACTCTAACTGTTACAGATCGAGATGTTTGCGGGAACCGCCACAAAGGTGCCTGTCCCCTTTGTGGCGGTTTGGGATGGGGCTTAGTACTGCCACATGTGGTTGACGGGCCCGGAGCCTTTGCCCATGTCAAAGCCAGCGGCGAGAGCACCCGTTAGGTAGGCCTTGCCGGCGTTGACGGCATCGGCAAGATCCATGCCCTGGGCCAGCGCGCAGGCGATGGCGGACGAAAGCGTACAGCCAGTACCGTGCGTGTTGCCGGTCTCGATGCGCTTGTGGCGGAACCACGAGGTGAGCGGATCGCCCAGATGGTTGCCCTCGTCATCGAGCGGCGCGGGCTCTGCTAGCACATCGTTGGCCTCGTTGACAAAATGCCCGCCCTTAACGAGAGACGCGCAGCCAAAGCGACGGGTGAGAAGCATGGCGGCATTTTGCTGCGTGCGCTCGGAATCGACCTCATAATCGAGCAGCGCCATGGCCTCGGGAATGTTGGGCGTGATAACGGTCGCCAGCGGGAACAGGCGGCGGGTGAGTGCCTCAGCGGCATCCTCGGCAATGAGGCGAGCACCCGAGGTGGTGACCATGACGGGGTCGACGACGATATTTTGTGCGTCCCACGCGCTCAAGCGGTCGGCGATAACCTCGATAATCTCGGCAGAGGAGACCATGCCGATCTTGACGGCGCTGGGTCGTATATCGTCAAAAACGGCATCGATCTGCGCTGCGACAATATCCGGGGAGATGTTCTGCACGGCGGTAACGCCCAGTGTGTTTTGCGCTGTGATGGCTGTGATGGCCGTCTCGGCATACAGGCGGTGCGCCGTGATGGTCTTGATGTCGGCCTGAATGCCGGCGCCACCGCTGGAATCGGATCCTGCGATGGATAGAACGGCGGGTACCTTACTGCGATCCATGTTCGCTCCCTTGTTCGGTCGGATTCAAATGGGTCTTTAAGTCTGCATTATAAAGTTGCCCGGGCCGGCTGTATTCCGAACCCGGGCGGGCGATGCAATCTTTACGCAAATGTAAGCAAATGTTCACGCGTCAACAATTGTCGAACACCTTGTTACCGATTGTGGCTTCGGTGACGCGTTAGTCCTCAATACCGAGGTCGATCGTCGTGCCTTCGAACACCTTGTTGACGGTGCGGACGGCGCACATCTTGCCACACATGGTGCAAGTGCCCTCGGTGGCGGCGGGGGATTCCTCGTAGCGCTTCTTGCCGGTGACCGGGTCGAGCGCGCACTTCCACATGGCGTCCCAGTCGAGCTTACGGCGTGCCTGGCCCATCTTGTCATCCATGTCGCGGGCGTGCGGCACCTTCTTGGCGATGTCGGCGGCGTGTGCGGCGATCTTGGTGGCCATGAGGCCATCGAGCACGTCCTGGGCGTTGGGCAGGCACAGGTGCTCGGCCGGCGTCACGTAGCACAGGAAGTCGGCACCGGAGCTGGCGGAGATGGCGCCGCCGATGGCAGCGGTGATGTGGTCGTAGCCCACGCCGATATCGGTCACCAGCGGCCCGAGCACATAAAACGGGGCGTTGTGGCACAGGCGCTTCTGCAGTTTCATGTTGGCGGCGATCTCGTCGAGCGCCATGTGACCCGGGCCTTCGACCATAACCTGGACGCCGGCGGCCCAAGCGCGCTTGCACAGCTTGCCCAGCTCGATCATCTCGGCGGTCTCGGTTGCGTCGTTGGAGTCGTAGAGGCAGCCCGGGCGGCAGGAGTCGCCGAGCGAGATCGTCACGTCGTATTCGTGACAGACCTCGAGCACCTCGTCGTAGAACTCGTAGAAGGGGTTCTCGTTACCGGTGACTTCCATCCAGCCAAACAGCAGCGAGCCGCCGCGACTGACGATGTTCATGAGGCGGCCGGTCTCCTTAAAGGTTTTGATGACCGACTTGTTGATGCCGCAGTGGATGGTCATAAAGTCCACGCCGTCCTCGGCATGAGCGCGCACGACCTCGAGCAGATCGTCCTTGGTGAGCTTGACCAGCGGCTTTTCCATGTAGCCGATGGCGTCATACATGGGGACGGTGCCCACCATAAGCGGCGTCTCGTCGATGAGCTGCTGGCGGAACTGGCGCGTCTTGCCCGAGTTGGAGAGGTCCATGATGGCGTCGGCGCCAAAGTCCTCGGCGATCTTGACCTTCTTCCACTCCTCGGCGGCATCGGCCTTGTCGCCCGAGATGCCCAGGTTGACGTTGACCTTGGTGGACAGGCCCTCGCCGACACCAAAGGCGCGCATGCCCTTTTTGATATGCACGATGTTGGCGGGAATGGCGATGCGGCCGTCTGCCACGCGCTCGCGGATGTACTCGGGGTCGCGATGCTCGCGCTCGGCAACCTCCTTCATCTGCGGCGTGATCTGCCCGGCGCGGGCGAAGTCGATTTGCGTGACGAGCTTGGGCTCGGTCTGTGTGCTCATTGGCACGGCTCCCTTCGTTGGCATTACCCATATCAGGTTTGCGGGTCAGGGCGGGCGCGCCCAGTCTCAGCCTGCCGTCTTGTCCTGCAAGCTCCCCGTTTATGTGGTGGGCTCAAGTATAGCCTGAATGGGTACGATTGACGCGATGAGCATGCCCGTGGGGAGGCGAACATGGAAGACAAGCATCTATATCGGGAGACGCAGTGGGATGTGTCGGCCGAGGAGGGCCGTGCCCATCATGGGCTGGTCGCAATTGGTTTTGCGATCCTTGTCGTGATGGCGATCGCCTGTTGTATCTGGACGTTTGGCGGGCGTGGGGGAGCTGCCTGGGCGTTTGAGGCGGACGATAGCCTGCCGATCATGACAGTGAAGGTCACGGGCGGCAATACCGTTGCCGCGCCGGGCGATTATTGGTACCCGCGCGATGAGTTTGTGCAGTTGCAGCTGAGTGGTGGGTCCATTCCAGGTGAAGAAATCGAACGCGTGACGTTTGACGCGACGCTCAAAACGCTGACGGTGAAGCTCAAAGATCAAGGGGATGTGCCCACGACCATGGATATCGCCTTGACGGAATGGCGTCTGGAGCCTCCGACGGGTGTTGCGGTGTCCGAGGTCGAGCACGTCAAGATTGCCTATCAGGACGGTTCGACAAATGAAATTGCCAAAGCCGACGGCTTGGCGGAATAGACGCCGTGCCTAGGCAGCACATTCAAAAGTAGCGGTGGTTCTACTAGGTCTGTTCGTTCAGGAAGACCAAAGTGTTTTTATTTGAAAGCTCGGGAAGGTGACGATAGCCAACGTCGAACGCGGTGAGCCCGCTTACATCCTCGAGCTTGTTTTCTGCCATCCAGCGCACCATGGAGCCGCGTGCCTTTTTGCTGGCGGTCGATCGCTGGATGGGCTTGCCGTTGCGGACACCTTCGCCAAAGAGACAAGTGACGGTTGTGGCGTCGCCTGCGAGATGGGGTAGAACGGCCTTGGCGTACTCCACGCTGGCAAGGTTGACGACCGTGGTGTTGGAGCCGGTCGGCGCAATGGCGCATGCAAGTTTGTCGCCCCAAAACGCATAGAGGTCTCGGACATCGTCGACGGAGAGCTTCGCTCCCATTTCGAGCCGATAGGGCGACACGCCGTGGAAGGGGCGCACGCATCCATAGAGTCCCGAGAGGATCCAGAGATGGCTTTGCAGCCAGTCGAGCTGTGCGGCATCCATGACCTCGGGCGCCATGCTTTGGTATTGGATGCCGTGGTAGGACATGACGGCAGGGGAGAGGTGACGGGCGAGTGCGGGATTGTCGAGATCGCCGTTTTTCAGGATGGGCCCGAACTCATGCAGGGTGTTGAGACAAGGCCCCAGCAGTTTGTCACTCACGTTCCATAGCGCCTGCAGGCCGCCGCTACCTTCATTTCGTTCGATATCTAGCAGCGCGCGGTGGAGGCGAGCCGCCTCGTGCACAAAAGGTGGAATGCCCAGGACTTCAAAAGCATCTTGGGCCGCGCGCATCTGCTTGGCGGGCGAAATGATGACCTGCAGCATGGACGCTCCTCTGCCAAAGAAGGAAGTTGCGGTGGAATACGGCCTGTTTGGGCTATTGAAAGACCAAATCAATCCGTATTCCACCGCAAGTTACGGGTGGGGTGGATTAGGCGCGCTCGAGGAAGGCCTTGTAGCCGCGATAGGCCTCGTAGATATCGGCCTTGTTAGCGACCTCCCACAGGGCGTGCATGGACAGGACGGCAACGCCGGAGTCGATGACGTTCATGCCATACTTTGCCATGATGTAGGCGATGGTGCCGCCGCCGCCCGCGTTGACGCGACCGAGCTCACAGGTCTGGAAGTCCACGCCGGCCTCGTCCATGATGTCGCGGATGAGGGCCACATACTCGGCGTCGGCGTCGTTGGAACCACCCTTGCCGCGGCTGCCCGTGTACTTGTTAAAGCACAGACCGCGACCCATGAAGGCTGCGTTCTTGGTCTCGAACTTGCCGGCGTAGCCCGGGTCGAAGCCGGCGGACACGTCAGAGGAGAGCATACGGCTGTGGGCGAGTGCACGGCGCAGGGCAAGCGGGCTATCCTCGCCGGCGAGCGTCATGATCTCGGCGACGGTGTTCTCGAAGAAGCGGCTCGTCATGCCGGTGGCACCAACGGAGCCGATCTCCTCCTTGTCGACGATGAGCGTGATGCTCGTGCGCTCCACGTTGGCCACATTGATCTGAGCGAGCATGGACGGATAGGCGCAGACACGGTCGTCGTGGCCATAGCCCAAAATCATGGAGCGGTCGAGGCCCATGTCGCGGGCCGGGCCGGCGGGCACGACCTCGATCTCGGCGGAGAGGAAGTCCTCCTCCTCGACGTCATACTGCTCCTTGAGGATGTCCAGGAACATTTGCTTGACGGGCTCCTTGGGGGCGTCCTTGTCGTCCTCGTCAAACTTGACGGGGCGGCCACCCACGATCACGTCGAGGATCTCGGCGTCGACGGCGTCCTTGGCGGGCTTGGCCATCTGCTCGCTCGAGAGGTGGATCAGCAGGTCGGAGATGGTAAAGACCGGGTCGTCTGCCTTGTCGCCGATGTTGATGTCGACGGTGGTGCCGTCCTTTTTGCAGATGACGCCTACAAGTGCAAGCGGGGAGGCCACCCAGTGGTAGCTCTTGACGCCGCCGTAGTAGTGCGTGTCGAGGTAGGCCATGTCGCCGGCCTCGAAGGCGGGATTCTGCTTAAGGTCCAGGCGCGGCGAGTCCACGTGGGCACCCAGGATGTTAAAGCCCTGCTCGAGCGGGGCGGTGCCCAGGTTGACGAGCATAAGGTCCTTGCCGTGGTTGGCGGCGTACACCTTGTCGCCTGCCTTGAGCTCGCGGCCTTCGGCGATCACGGTCTCCAGGTCGACGTATCCCGCCTCCTCGGCCATCTTGATGCCGGCCTTGACGCACAGGCGCTCGGTCTTGTTCTCGCTCAAAAACTGCTTATAGCCGCGGCAAAGCTCCTCGAGCTCCTCGACTTGCTGTGGCGTGTACTTTTTCCATGCGCAGGGACGCTCCATGACGCAGGCTCCTTTCGGATCGATCGTGCTGGTTGATGTACCGTGAGCCATCGTATCACGCGCGGGCTCACGGTGGCAGGGGGCTGATGTGCGGTAGCCGCGGGGCGGGGAGCGTGTAAACTGGAGTGAGCAAACCGTGCCCAGCCCAAAGCGAGGTATTCAATATGTCTGACAAGCGCCGCACCTTTGCCGTTATCGACGGCAACTCGCTCATGCATCGCGCCTTCCACGCCGTGCCGCCGACCATGAACGCGCCGGACGGTCGCCCCACCAACGCGATCTTTGGCTTTCTGAACATGTTTCTCAAGATGATCGACGCCTTTAACCCCGACGGTGTGGTCGTGGCGTTTGACAAGGGCAAGCCGCGCGTGCGCATGGAGATGCTGCCGCAGTATAAGGCGCAGCGTCCGCCCATGGATCCCGATCTGCACGCGCAGTTTCCGATGATCAAGGAGCTGCTCACGGCGCTCAACGTGCCGATTCTGCAGTCCGAGGGCTGGGAAGGCGACGATATCCTGGGAACCATGGCGCGCCTGGGTGAGGAGGCAGGCTGCGACATGCTGCTGGTGACCGGCGACCGCGACATGTATCAGCTTGTGACCGAGCACGTCAACGTGGTCTCGACCCGCAAGGGCCTATCCGACGTAGCGATTATGACACCTGAGAGCGTGGATGATCTGTATCACGGCATCACGCCGGCGCTCGTGCCCGATTTTTACGGTCTGAAGGGCGATACGTCGGACAATATTCCCGGCGTACCGGGCATCGGCCCCAAAAAGGCGAGCGCGCTCATCGCACAGTACGGCAGCTTGGACGAGGTCATCGCGCATGCTGACGAGGTCAAGGGCAAGATGGGCGAGAACCTTCGTGCGCACATCGACGACGCGCTGCTGAGCCGCAAGGTTGCGACCATTCGCACCGATGCGCCTGTCGAGCTCGACTTTGACGCGACGTCCTTCCCGGCGTTTTCTGCTGATGAACTGTCCGCGGCACTGGGCGCACTCGGCATTACGGCCATGCAGAACCGTTTCTTGTCACTGATTGGTGGCGAGGGTGGGTCTGCGGCCGCTGTCAGCACGTTTGAGATTCCCCCCGTTATGCGTGCTGCCGCTGGCGATGCCGAGGCGCTCGCTGCTGCTGCCGGCGAGATCGCTCGTGCGATCGAGGCAGGCGAGTGGATTGCCGCCGTGGTGGACGATGACAAGGAGGAGGGCGCGCTTTTTGGCCTGACGCGCACGCTGTGGCTGGCGACGTCCAAGGGGCTGCTTGCGCTTGAGGAGGGCGAAGGCGGTACCACTGCCGCGGTCGATGGCTTCAACTTCGCCCATGGCGTGATCGCCGGCGTGCTTGCGCGCCTGTTTATGGAGGGCCGCGTGGCGAGCCCGGATATGAAAGCACTGCTGCATGAGCTTTCGCCCATCGACTCTTCCGAGCCCGAGCTCATGGATCCACTGGCAGTCGATTCCACGCGCATCTTCGATACCGTGGTTGCCGCCTACCTGTTGGATTCCGACCGCTCCGAGTTTGACGAGGCGTATCTGGCCGATACCTATCTGCAGATGGCGCTGCCTGCGGTGCGCGGTGCGGAGGGTGCTGGCGAGGATGCTCCTGCGCCCGCCGCTCGCACGGCGGCCTTGACGCTGGCACTGGTCGCACCACTGCGCGACCGCATGGCACGCGAGAACGCCGCCAACGTGTTCGATGGCATCGAGATGCCGCTCGTTCCGGTACTTGCCAAGATGGAGCGCGCGGGCATGCTCGTGGACCCCGACCGCCTGCACAGTCTGTCCGAGGGCCTGGCGACCCAGATCACCGAGGTCGAGCGAAGCATTCGCAACCTTGCCGGTGACGAGACCTTTAACATCGGTAGCCCCATGCAGCTCTCGCATGTGCTGTTTGACGTTATGGGCCTTCCGACCAAGGGTCTCAAAAAGACCAAGCGCGGCTACTATTCGACCAATGCCAAGGTACTGAGTGATCTTGCCCGTGACCACGAGATCGTTCGTCTGATCTTGGACTGGCGCGAGAAGTCCAAGATTAAGTCAACCTATCTGGACACGTTGGGCCCGCTGCGCCGCGGTGACGGCCGCGTGCACACCACGTACAACCAAACCATTACCGCAACGGGGCGTTTGTCCTCGAGCGACCCGAACTTGCAGAACATTCCGACGCGCTCGGAGCTGGGCCGTACCGTCAAGACGGCGTTTTCGGCAGGAGAGGGAAGCGTCTTTTTGGCGGTGGACTACTCGCAGATCGAGCTGCGTCTGCTGGCGCATCTCTCGGGTGACGAGCACCTGGTGCGCGCCTTTAACGAGGGCGAGGACTTCCACGCCGAGACGGCCGCGCGCGTGTTTGGCGTTCCCGTGTCCGAGGTAACGCCCGACTTGCGCAGTCGCGCCAAGGCCGTGAACTTTGGCATTGTGTATGGTCAGCAGGCCTACGGCCTGTCGCAGTCGCTGCATATCTCGATGGCCGAGGCGCGCGACATGATCGACCGCTACTACGAGGCCTACCCGGGCGTGCGCACGTTCCTCGACAACGTGGTGGTGCGTGCCAAGCAGACAGGTTACGCCGAGACCATGTACGGCCGCCGTCGCCACATTCCGGAGCTCAAGGCCAAAAATCCGCAACTCCGCGGCTTTGGCGAGCGCACGGCCATGAACCACCCCATGCAGGGCACCGCCGCCGACATCATCAAGATCGCGATGGCCCGCGTGAGCCGCCGTCTGGAAGAAGAGGACTTTGCCGCCCACATGATCCTGCAGGTGCACGACGAACTGGACTTTGAGTGCCCCATCGACGAAGTCGAGCGCCTAACCACCATGGTCCGCGACGTCATGGAACACGTAGTAGACCTCCGCGTCCCCCTAATTGCCGAAGCCAGCACCGGCATAACCTGGGCCGACGCCAAATAGGGAAGTGCCCACAACCCCAAAGTAACCAAAACAGAGGGGAGCCCCTTCCAAAAAGGGGCTCCCCTCTGTTCAAATAAATTCAGCCAAGTATCTAGACACTCAAGAGGCCATCTTGGCGGCAAGTAAAGTCAACATGGCCATGCCCGGGGCCGACCGCTTGATTTTTGTAGATTCCGCACGAGCCGAAGAGCACTAAATGTGCTCTTCGTGCGAGCCCAGGACTTGACCGAGCAAAAATCAAGCGGTCGGCCCCGGGCATGGCGACGGGATAGATTAACGAGCCGCCAAGATGGCGTCGATGAGCGTCAGTACGCCCCCGTCGTTGTTGCTCGGAATGCGCCACTTGGCGTGCGCGTTCATGTGCTCTTCGGCATTGTCCACGATAAAGCTATGTCCGACGCGCTCCAGCATGGGGATATCGTTGTACGTATCGCCCACGGCGGCGGCGTCGGCGATATCGATGTCCAGGTGCTCGCACAGGTGCGCGACGCCGGCGCCCTTGTCGACGCCCAAGTTCATGAAGTCGATCCACTCGCGCCCGGCGTTGGTGACGTAGAGCTTGTCCGAGAACTCGGGGCTATAGGTCTCGCGGAATGCGGGCTCGGCATCGTAGGCGGGGAAGAAGATCGAGATCTTGTTGGACTCGATATCAATGCCCTCAAAGCTGTCGACGTAGTTGATTGTGTTGTAGTAGACGCTGATCTCGTCGTGGTATTGATGGTCGCGGGCAAGCACGTAGAACTCGTCGAAGCAGCACAGGACGGGGACAGCGCGAGGATCCTCCGAGGCGCGGCTCAAGACCTGCTGGTACAGCTCCACGTCGATAATGCTCTTATAGATATAACTGCCACGATAGATTACACATGCGCCGTTGTCGGGACAAAAGGCAAGGCGGTTTTTGATGCTCTCGAACATCTCCTCGAGTTTTGGGGCGGGTCGTCCGCTGGCGGGGCAGAATACGATGCCGGCGTCGGCGAGCTTGTCCAGGCGCTCATCAAGACCCTGTGGTAACACGCGCTCGTCGGTTAGTAACGTCTTGTCCATATCGACGGCGAGAATCTTAATGTTTCCGATATTGGCGTCCGATTCGTAAGTTTGCATAAAAGCGAGCCTTTCGTTTCGAGTTTGTTTCAGACGTTATAACCATCAACCCGTAGTCGGCCGTATTTTCGCAGGATTGGCGCGTATTTGCATCACTATTCACAAACTAATGAAAAAACTTTTCAGAAATTTGAATTTGTCGCTTGTGCTGCGGGCACTTTAGCGTAATATAGCGACCATCGAAAACGGGGACGGAAAAACAACCGCTTACCGAGGAAAAGGTACCGTTTGCGATATTAGAATTGCGCCCGGCGATAGGTGAAAGGAGAGGCAGATGCAGTTCGTAAAGATCATCACTACTGCAGACAATGCCATCCGACGCCAGCGCGCAATTTCCCGACGACGATAACAATCGTCTCTGTCCGCATGGGGCTAAATGCCCCAACAGAGTCATTTTGAGGTCGTTGGGTTTTAGCACGACATTGCTGCATGTTTCTAGGGCATGTATGTGCTGATTTTTGCTATTTAACCTGATATTGCACGGTATATGACCTTGAAATGACTTGCAACTGACCGATGTTCTAACTAGCTACCAAGGGCGAAAGGAAACAGCCATGAGCAAGGAAAAAGTCGTTCTCGCATATTCCGGTGGTCTTGATACATCCGTATGTGTCAAGTGGCTCCAGGACGAGAAGAATCTCGATGTCGTTTGCGTCTGCGGCAACGTGGGCCAGGAGGAGACTGGCCTGGATGCCAAGAAGCAGAAGGCGCTTGACCTGGGCGTTCTCGATTGCCAGGTGCTCGACCTGCGCGACGAGTTCTCCGATGAGTTCCTGACCAAGGCCATCGCCGCAAACTCCATGTACGAGAACAAGTACCCGCTGCTCTCCGCCCTGTCTCGCCCGCTGCTCGCCAAGAAACTTGTCGAGGTCGCTCACGAGTTTGGCGCGACCTACGTCGCCCACGGCTGCACCGGCAAGGGTAACGACCAGGTCCGTTTTGAGGCCGCCGTCAAGGCCCTCGACCCTGAGCTCAAGGTTATCGCCCCGGTTCGCGAGTGGGACTTGAAGTGCCGTCCCGACGAGGTCGCCTACGCCCATGCTCACAACGTGCCCGTTCCCGAGGGTGCCAACGACAACCCCTATTCCATCGACGACAACCTGTGGGGTCGTGCCATCGAGTGCGGCCACCTGGAGGATCCCTGGAACGAGCCGCTCGACGACGCCTGGGTTATGACCAAGAATCCCGAGGACACGCCCGACACCCCGACGTATACCGAGATTGAGTTTGAGGCCGGCAAGCCCGTCGCCGTCGACGGTAAGAAGATGAAGCTCTCCGAGATCGTCATCGCGCTCAACAAGATCTCCGGCGACAACGGCTTTGGCCGTCTCGACCTGGTCGAGGATCGTCTGGTGGGCCTCAAGAGCCGCGAGTGCTATGAAGTTCCCGGCGCCCTGACGCTCATCACCGCCCACAAGGCGCTCGAGGACATCTGCGTCGAGGGCGACCTGCTCAAGACCAAGATTAAGCTTGAGCAGGATTGGGCCACCGCCGTGTACAACGGCCAGTGGTACAGCCCGCTCAAAAACGCGCTCGACGCCTTTATGGCCGACACCCAGAAGTTCGTGACCGGCACTGTCCGTCTGAAGTTCTTTAAGGGCAACTGCCATGTCGTTGGCCGCAAGAGCCCCTTCAGCCTCTACGACTACGGTCTGGCTACCTACGACCGCGACACCACGTTTGACGAGAAGGCCAGCGCCGGCTTTATCGAGATCGATACGCTGTCGCTCAAGACATGGGCTAAGGTCCAGGGTCCCAGCTCTGCTGCCGCCCAGGCTTAAGTCTTCCTTTCCTTGGTATCCGCGCGGCCCATCCGCGTGATACATAACGGGCGCATGGGGTCCCTACCTTTCGTTATGCTTGCTGACACTTCTTAACATCGGTGGCCCCTACGTTCCGCCCGCATATATGATGTCGCGTCTGCGGCTGAGTCCGAGCCCCGCCGGGGTTGTCCGGCGGGGCTCCTTCTATCAATTTGGCGGCTCTGCGCCTATATATATGAGGAGTATCCATTATGTTCAATGCTGTCGCGCATGCTTTACTTGCCCTTGCGCCCGAGTTCGATGCTGCAAAGGTCAAGGACGTCCCTATGAGCCTGAAGGCCTGGATCGATGATTCGCAGGGCAACATTCGGAGGGAGACGTTGGGCGCCAAGTGCATGGCGCGTCACTTCTTTGCTAATTAGCTATATGGCCTCGCGCATGGTGGGGAATATGCAAAACTAGCGGTTGAGAAATCGCTTTAGCGACAGGGCGCATTGCTTTGGGCGCTTGTTTTGGGATTTGATGAAAGGGGACGGTTCCATGGCTCTTTGGGGCGGTCGTTTTGAGGCAGGCGTGGCCGAGGTCACGCAGGAGTTTGGCGCGTCGCTGCCGGTCGACAAGCATCTCTATAAGCAGGATATCGCCGGATCTAAGGCACATGCCAAGATGCTGGCGGCCCAGGGCATTATCAGCGCCGAGGACGAGCAGGCGATTGCCGAGGGTCTGACCGCAATCGAGCAGGATATCGATGCCGGCAACTTCACCTTCGACATCAACGATGAGGACATTCATATGTCCATCGAGAGCGAGCTGACGCGTCGCATCGGCGAGGCGGGCAAGCGCCTGCATACCGGGCGTTCGCGCAACGATCAGGTGGCGACCGATACGCGCCTGGGCGTCAAGGCGCTGGCCAAGGAGCTCATGGAGGCCAATCTTGAGTTGCGCCATGTGCTGGTGGATGCGGCCAAGAAGTATGACAAGGTGATTCTGCCGGGCTATACGCACATGCAGCATGCTCAGCCCGTGCTGCTGTCGCATCATCTGCTGGCTTATTCCTGGATGTTCGCGCGCGACTTTACGCGCCTGAAGGCCGCCTTTGATGCAGCCGACAACTGCCCGTTGGGTGCTGCCGCACTTGCCGGTACGAGCTATCCGCTCGATCGTCAGATGACGGCTGCCGAACTTGGCTTTGCGGGTGTGATTCCCAACTCGCTCGATGCGGTTTCCGACCGTGATTTCCTGCTCGATCTGCATTACGCCGGCTCCGTCATGGCGATGCACCTGTCGCGTCTTTCCGAGGAGATCGTGCTGTGGTCGAGCTCCGAATTCGGCTTTATCACGCTTTCCGACTCGTACTCCACCGGCTCGTCCATCATGCCGCAGAAGAAGAACCCCGACTTTGCCGAGCTTATCCGCGGCAAGAGCGGCCGAGTCTATGGCAACCTGGTGCAGCTGCTCGTGACCATGAAGGGCTTGCCGCTCGCTTATAACAAGGACTTGCAGGAGGACAAGGAGGGCGCGCTCGATACCGCCCATACGCTTATGCAGTGCCTTTCCGTTATGACCGGTATGATTTCGACCTGGACCGTCAACGAGGGTGCCATGGCGCGCGAGTGCGGCGTGGGGCACCTTGCCGCCACCGATGTTGCCGATTACCTGGCCAAACGTGGTCTGCCGTTCCGCGAAGCGCATGCCGTGGTGGGCCATCTGGTCCTGATGTGCGAGAAGCGTGGCTGCAATCTTGAGGACCTGCCGTTTGAGGTGTTCCAGGAGGCAAGCCCGCTCTTTGAGCGCGATATTACCGAGGCGCTCGATATCCCGTCGATTGTCGCTGCGCGCACGACCGAGGGCGGCACCGCCCCTGCCGCCGTTGCCGTGCAGCTGCAGCGTGCCGAGGCGCAGCTCTTGACCGATGAGGGCGTGTTTGGATCGCTGACCAAGGTCGTCGAGATGGGCCATGGGATAAAGTAGGGTTTGGCTGAAGCTGTTTCGGCCATTTATTGATAAATCGTTTTTGTTTACGGGCGTCTGCTGATGTGGGCGTCCGTATTTTGTTGCCATGGGGGAGGGGCTTGTCGAGAACTTCTGTAGGACCTTTGGGCAGGTTGTGTAGGGGGCACGTTCACAGACGGCAACCGACCGTCTGCTCGGTTCGATGCGGTTGATGGGTGGTCGGATGGTACTCTGATCGGGCTTCGAAACAGAAGTGACACATATGGAGCGCTTTAATAAATTGTAGCGTTTCAATAAACAGCTTTTTGTTTAACTGCAGCTAAAACTCTGTTACGATGCAGTCCAGGCGGGTGCCGGAATGGGACTTGGGCACGCGCGAACCTACTTGAAAGGCTACCTTATGGCTATCGAGAAGACCTTCATCATGATTAAGCCCGACGCCGTGCGCGACCGCAAGATCGGCGAGATCGTCGCTCGCATTGAGCGTAGCGGCCTTGTCATCGAGCGCATGGAGATGACCATGCTCGAGCGCGCTACCGTCGAGGAGCACTACGCCCATCTGGCCGACAAGCCCTTCTTTGGCGGTCTCTGTGACTTTATGACGAGCGGCCCGGTCGTCAAGATGGTCGTTTCCGGTCTTTCCGCTGTCTCCAAGATGCGCACCCTTATGGGCGCTACCAACCCGCTTGATGCTGCCCCCGGCACCATTCGCGGCGACTTCGCTGTCGATGTCAACGCTAACGTGATTCACGGCTCCGACTGCCTGGAGAACGCCGAGATCGAGATCAAGCGCTTCTTTGGCTAAACCAGCTTTGACTCCTTAAAGCTGTTAGCGTGTGGCTTTGGCGCCGCGGAATTCCATCCGCGGCGCCCTTTTTATTCCGGTTGATTTTTGGTAAACGCCTAGAAATCTACTAAAGAGCCCCCGTCCGGATGTTTCTTCCGGGTGGGGGCCGGCGTTAGCGTATGGCTTTGTAGGTCTTTAGGCCTCGTCGACAACCTTGAGGCCGCGCGTGTGGTCGATCTCGTTGAGAAGGTTAACGCGACGCTCGTGGCGGCCGCCCTCAAACTCGGCGTCGAGCCACTCATCGACAATCATCTTGGCGAGCTCGGAGCCCACGACGCGAGCACCAAAGGCGAGCACGTTGGTGTTGTTGTGCATGCGCGATAGCTTGGCGCTGAAGGGCTCGGAGCACACGACGGCGCGTACGCCCTCCACTTTGTTGGCAGCCAGGCTAATCCCGACGCCGGTGCCACAGATCAGGATGCCCAGGTCGACGTCGCCGTTGGCAACGGCCTTTCCCACCTTGTAGCCGGCGATGGGGTAGTCAAAGCTCTCGGAGGTGTCAGTGCCAAAGTTCACGACCTCGCAGCCGCGCTCCTTCAGGTGCTCGGAGATGATGTTCTTGAGCTCGACGGCGGCGTGGTCGTTACCGATACCGATCTTCATAGATGGTTCCTCTCTGGTCTGTGCGGCGAGATTGCTAAAGGTTTTACCGCGTTCGACTGCATGATAGCGCGACTTTTGTGTAAACGCTCGGGCGTTTTTTGGTCAAACGCTTTAGCATGCAACAAGACTTACTTCTCATGAATGAATGCTGTCAGTTTGTGCTTGAGCGCCGTCCGCCGGAACCATGGTTGCGGTTTTTGATGCATTGTTATCAAATAAAGGAGCTAACTTTTTTGAGAGCCCAGCCCGTTATGCAAGCAGGAGATACCTATGCCCACCGATTCCATCCGTGATGCCGCGTTTTGTGATGTTTTGAACCGCGAACTTGTCTGCGCGCTCGGCTGCACCGAGCCCATTGCCGTTGCCTATGCAGCGGCGCTGGCGAGCCAGACGCTCGGTTGCGAACCCGACCATATGGACGTTGCCTGCTCGGGCAACATCATCAAGAACGTTAAGAGTGTGACCGTGCCCAACTCGGGCGGTATGCACGGTATTGAGGCCGCGGCCGTGCTGGGTGCCGTGGGCGGCGACGCTAAGAGCGCACTCGAGGTGCTCGAGAGCGTTAACGATGAAGACCGCGCTCGCGTGGCCGAGCTCCTCGCCGACGCCGGCTACTGCGATGTGTCGCTTGTCGAGGGCGTGCCCAACCTCTACATCAAGGTGACTGCGACGGCCGGGGGCCATACCGCGGTCGTCGAGATTACCGATCACCACACCAACGTCACGTGCCATACGCTCGACGGTATTCCGGTATGCGGCAAGTCGGCGGGGGAGTGTGCCGCATGCGCCGAGCGCGTGGTGGCTGAGCGGGCGGCGGATAAGGCCGACACGCCCATGTCGATTGAGTCCATCATCGACTTTATCGAGGACGGTGACATTGAGGACGCCCGCGCTGCCGTTGAGCGTCAGATTGAGCTGAATGGCGCGATCAGCGCCGAGGGCCTTGCGCACGCTTGGGGCGCCGAGGTTGGTCGTACGCTGCTGGGCGCTCGCGCCGATGACGTCGCCTGCCGCGCCCGTGCCCGTGCGGCCGCAGGGTCCGACGCCCGCATGAACGGTTGCGCGCTGCCGGTCGCCATTGTGTGCGGCTCGGGCAATCAGGGCATTACCTGCGCATTGCCCGTCATGGAGTATGCCGAGTATCTGCGTTGCGACCACGAGCGCCTGGTGCGCGCCGTGATGCTGTCCGATCTTATTGCCGTGCATATCAAGAGCTATATTGGTGCGCTCTCGGCGTTTTGCGGTGCTATTTGCGCCGCGTGCGGCGCCGGTGCTGCGATTACCTGGCTGTGCGGTGGCACGCGCGAGCAGATCGGCGCGACGGTTTCGAATACGCTCGGTAACGTGGGCGGCATCGTGTGCGACGGCGCCAAGGCGAGCTGTGCCGCCAAGATTTCCGCAGCCGTCGATGCGGCGATTCTGGGCCACGATATGGCCATGCAAGGCCGCGGCTTCCGCGCCGGCGAGGGCCTGATCCAGGATACCGTCGAGCAGACAATCGCCAGCATGGGCTACGTAGGCCGCGTGGGCATGAAGGACACCGACGTCGAGATCCTCAACATCATGATCGGCAAAACCCAAGTGTGCTAGGACAGTTCGTCGGCTACTTGGTGTTCGTAGAAGGCTTCGATTACGGCGTTAAAGTCGTGGGCGAAGTCTTCCATGGTTCCGTGCCAGGTGGCTCGGCCGGGTTTTCCCTGGCCAACATAGGCAGTTTGAATGCCGCAGGCGGGACTGGGGAAGTCGCGCTTGGGGTCGTTGCCCACCATAAGGACCTCGTGTGGCTCGAGTCCCATCACCTGAAGCTGCTCGAGATAGTAGGTGGCATCGGGCTTGCAGCGGGTGGTGTTTCCCATGTGCGTGACGAGCTCAAAGGGGGCGTCGGCCAGGTCGCCCCAGCCCATGCGGCACTCGATGGCCCCCTGCGGAAAGCTGGGGTTGGTAAAGAGCGCGCAGCGCAGCCCTGCGTCCTGTACTGCCTGGAGCGCGGCGTGCGCGCCCGGCATGGCGTGAGCGTTAATGACATCGTCGTTCTTGTATGGAAGCACTTCGCGGTCGTAGTAGGTAAACGCCTCGTAGATGATCGGATCGGAGAGGCAGATGCCGCACCTGCGCTCGACCTCGGTGCGGTAAAACTCAAGATTGGTGCGGTTGTCCGTGCCGCTTCGGCGGTTGGCGTTGAGGTCGACCAAAATGGTGCCGAGGCGCGCCATCGTGCCACCGCGGCTGCGGCGCCCGATATCCGCGAGCATCGACGAGACATCCTTAAAATAGCGAAGGATGAACGCGTTGAGGTTGATGCTAAGAAGCGTCTCGTCCATATCGAAAACGACTGCTTTGAGCACGCGGGCACCTTTCTCGAAAAATCGATCTAGAATCGTTGGCTCCGGATACTTTACCCCAAAGCCGAATGCCTGGCTGGTTATCGTCAAGTTGCGGAGACGTGTGTTCATAAGATTACGAAAAAGTCTCCACACGAGTAAAAAATCGCAGTTCACGCTTGAAATCGAAATGATTTCCCCGTAACCTATACGAACGTGATTGCATAAGCGTCACATTAGTATCTGTCGGCTCCCGAGTGTTCCTAAACGTTGTGTGCTTGTCGCACCCTTCTGTAGGTCCTAGCAATCGGGGCCCCGTAGTTCGAAAGGGGTCCACCTTTGAGTGAGATTCAGAACTCGTCCATTTTCTCTCTTGACGATGTCAACGAGGAGGAGATGAACAACCTCATCGACGGTACGATTACCGACTTTGATGAGGGCGATCTCGTTAACGGCACTGTCGTTAAGATCGAGCATGACGAGGTGCTCGTTGACATCGGATTCAAGTCCGAGGGCGTTATCCCGGTCCGCGAGCTGTCCATCCGCAAGGACGCTAACCCTGCAGACATCGTTGCACTCGGTGATCCCATCGAGGCCCTGGTTCTCCAGAAGGAGGACAAGGACGGTCGTCTGGTCCTGTCCAAGAAGCGTGCCGAGTACGAGCGTGCTTGGAACCGCATCGAGGAGAAGTTCAACTCCGGCGAGAACGTCGAGGGCGAGGTTATCGAGGTTGTCAAGGGCGGCCTGATCCTCGACATCGGCCTGCGTGGCTTCCTGCCCGCTTCCCTCGTCGACCTCCGTCGCGTCAAGGACCTCACCTCCTACATGGGCACCCGCATCGAGGCCCGCGTCATCGAGATGGACCGCAACCGCAACAACGTTGTCCTCTCCCGTCGCGTCGTGCTCGAGGAGTCCCGTAAGGCCGAGCGCTCCGAGATCCTGTCCAAGCTCAAGTCTGGCATGCGTCTCCAGGGCACCGTTTCCTCCATCGTCGACTTCGGCGCCTTCGTCGACCTCGGCGGTATCGACGGCCTCATCCACATCTCCGAGCTCTCCTGGAACCACGTCAACCATCCTTCCGAGGTTGTCAAGGTCGGCCAGGAGGTCGAGGTCGAGGTTCTCGACGTCGATCTCAACCGCGAGCGCATCTCCCTGGGTCTCAAGCAGACCACCGAGGATCCGTGGCGTGCACTGGTCAAGAAGTACCCCGTCGGCGCTATCGTCGAGGGCACTGTGACCAAGCTTGTCCCGTTCGGCGCTTTCGTCGACCTGGGCGAGGGCATCGAGGGCCTGGTTCACATCTCCGAGATGGCCAACAAGCACGTCGATCAGCCTTCTCAGGTCACCCACGTGGGCGACAAGGTTCAGGTCAAGGTCATGGAGATCGACCTCGACCGTCGTCGTATCTCCCTGTCCATGAAGTCCGCTGCTGAGACTCTGGGCGTCGAGATCGAGGTTACCCCGCTTCCTTCCGAGAAGAAGGACGAGGAGACCGACGCCGAGTAAATCGGTTTGACGATCACTTGTTTTAAGGGATCCGTCCGCAACGGACGGGTCCCTTTTTGCATTTGCTGCTGATGCACGAGTCTGCCCGGGCGCAATGCCGCCCGGGCTGTCCACGGGCTATTGGATTGTCGGTGCATGAAAAATGCCGACATCCCGCCTCGGGGAGGAGGCGGGAACGCACCGAGTAGACGGAGGGGTGCGGAGCGCGGTCGCGTCTCGACTGATGACGTTGCCCATCGACGACCCTATTGTACTGTATAGCGTGGTTCTTGGTTTATCGTGTCGAACGCTTGTGTTGTGCCATTGCTTGCGGCAACGGTGTGCTACACTCTTGCACTGCTGAGTGGGCCAGACGGTCGCGCGATGTGCTGCTTGCAGCACGCGTGAGGAAAGTCCGGGCTCCAGAGGGCGGGATGCCGGCTAACGGCCGGGCGGAGTGATCCGACGGAAAGCGCCGCAGAAAAGAAGACTCCCACCTGCGCCGCAAGGCGTAAAGGGAAAAGCTGAAACGGTGGTGTAAGAGACCACCAGCGTCGTGGCAACACGGCGGCTTGGCAAGCCCCATCCGGAGCAAGCGCGAATAGGAACGCTATGGGCCGGCCCGGTCCGCGTTCGGGTAGCGTGCGTGGAGCTGCACGGTAACGTGCAGACAAGATAAATGACCGTTCACGACAGAACCCGGCTTATAGGCCCACTTGGCAACTATGTTGACGCTGCGAACCCGTCAGCGCGGCAATCTGCCTTTCAAGCCTTCGGGCATGACCATAAGGTCAATGCCCTCGTCTTTCAAGGCACCTTGCTCGCGCTGACGGGTTCTCGCCTTCGACGGCGTCAGCTGGCCGATTTGGCGCTCATTCGTCGGTCGCCGCCATAAGGCGTGCTCCCTCCTCTTTCGGGCCAAATCGACTCAGCTGACGCCGTCTCGCTGTCTTTGGTTGGTCATTGGCGTTGCCGTTCTATTTATCGGGGTTAACGGTACGGACTTTGCCGTATTATTGAGGCTGTTTGTTGCTTTGCTTGTTGTTGAGGGGCTTTGTTGGACAGCTATTTTACTCTGCAGTCGAATATTGAGGCTTCGGGCGAGTTTGTGGACCGCAAGAGCCGGTTTATTGCCCAGCTGGTCCATATTGAGTCCGAGGATGAGGCGAATGCCTTTATCGAGATGGTTCGCAAGCGTCATTACGACGCTCGGCATAATGTGCCCGCGTGGATTTTGGTCGATGGACGCGAGCGCCAGAGCGATGACGGTGAACCGAGCCGCACGAGCGGTATGCCGACGCTCGAGGTGTTGCGCGGCGCAGAGCTCAAAAATGTTTGCTGCGTGGTGACGCGCTATTTTGGTGGCACGCTGTTGGGACCTGGTGGCTTGGTGCGCGCCTATACTGCGGCGACGCAGGCGGCGGTGGCAGCTGCTCGGGAGGCCGGGCAGATTGTCGAGATGACAAGCGTCGTGCCGGTTGACGTGCATGTGGCCTATCCGCAGTATGAGCAGGTGCTTCGTTTGGCGCAGGATTCGGGTGCCAAGGTTTCGGATACCGATTACGCGGATGCCGTGACACTTCATTTGGTGTTTAAAGCGGGGGAGCAGGGGCCGTTTTGCGCTAAGATGCGCGAGCTTATGGCGGGGCGCGAGGAGATCGAGGTCGGCGATCCCGAATTTGCCGAGTTCTAACGACGACGGCCGGCGTGCTTTTGGATGAATCCCAAGCGCGCCGGCCGTGGTTTTATGTTACTGCCGTTTACTCGGCAAGCTGCTTTAGCACATCACAGGCGATCTCGATGGCATCGTCGATGCAACCAGGGCAGCTGCGGAGCGGACCCTTATCCGATCCGATGCCCTTGAGCGTGCCGCAGACGGTCGTCGTGTTCTTCTCGCCAAAACGCTTGGCGATTTCGCGCGACAGCTTGTAGGTCTGGCCCTTGGTCTTGGGGTTTTCCATGCCGTCGCTCATTACAAAGCCCATGATGGCCACGGCTCCCGAGATGGCGCCGCAGGTTTCGGTCATGCCGCCCATGCCGGCACCAAAGCCCTCGGTGAGGGTAAAGGCGATCTGGGGGTCGAGCCCGACGGCGGGCGCGAGCGTGCAGGCGACGGCCTGGGCGCAGTTAAAGCCACGGGCGTGGTACTCGGCAGCCTGAGCCTGACAGGCGGTGATGTCGAGCTGGGCCGTATCGATTTGCTTCATCGTTGTCTCCTTGGTCACGGTGTACCCGCCTATGGTACCCGTGCCGGTGCATGTAATCATCGAGAGCTCCATCTATGCCTCATTTTTTGTCTATTAAACAAATGCCTAAGGTTGAGACAAACACCCTCGATTCATTTGTCTCATAACCCACCTTGAGGATGGGTTGAGAGGGGTGTGCGGTAGCGGTATCGTGAACCGAATAAAACAAAACCCAAGTAAGGGAGTTGGATATGAGCGAGCAGACCATCGGTACGACGTGTGTTCAGGGCGGCTATCACCCGGGAGATGCCGAGCCGCGTCAGGTGCCTATCTACCAGTCAACCACGTGGAAGTACGACACGTCCGAGCACATGGGCAAGCTATTCGACCTGGAGGAGTCGGGCTACTTCTATAGCCGTCTGCAGAACCCCACGTGCGATCTGGTTGCCGCCAAGATCTGCGAGATGGAGGGCGGCACTGCCGCGATGCTCACGAGCTCGGGCATGGCCGCGAATTTCCTTGCGATCTTTAACGTGGCCGGTGCCGGCGATCACGTAGTCGCGAGCTCTGCCATCTACGGCGGTACCTACAACCTGCTCGCTCATACCATGGAGCGCATGGGTCTGACCTGCACGTTCGTTGCCCCCGACTGCACCGACGAGGAGCTTGGGGCAGCCTTTAAGCCCAATACCAAGCTTGTCTTTGGCGAGACGATCGCTAACCCCGCTCTTGCCGTGCTTGATATTGAGCGCTTTGCCAAGGCCGCGCACGACCACGGCGTGCCGCTGATGGTCGACAACACCTTCCCGACGCCCGTGATGTGCCGTCCCTTTGAGTGGGGCGCCGACATCATTACGCACTCCACCACCAAGTACATGGATGGCCATGCTGCCTACCTCGGCGGCGTGATCGTCGACCACGGCCAGTTTGACTGGATGGCCCATGCGGACAAGTTCCCGGGTCTCACCACGCCTGACGAGAGCTACCACGGCGTGACGTATGCCGAGAAGTTCGGTCGCGAGGGCGCCTTCATTACCAAGGCCACCGCGCAGCTCATGCGCGATCTTGGCCCCATGCAGAACCCGCAGGCGGCGTTCTTCTTGAACAGCTCGCTCGAGAGCCTGCATGTGCGCATGCCGCGTCATTGCGAGAACGGCCTGGCCGTTGCCAAGTTCCTGCAGAGCCATCCCAAGGTGCGCTTCGTGAGCTATCCGGGCCTGGAGGGCGACAAGTACTATGACCTCGCTCAGAAGTACATGCCAAACGGTACCTGCGGCGTTGTGAGCTTTGGCTTTAATGGTGGTCGCGCGGCGGCCGAGACCTTTATGAAGAGCCTCAAGCTCGCCCAGATCGCCACGCACGTGGCCGACGCCCGCACTTGCTGCTTGCATCCTGCTAACGCCACGCATCGCCAGATGAACGATGAGGAGCTCATCGCCTGTGGCATCTCTGCCGACATGGTGCGCCTGTCGTGCGGCCTCGAGGACACGGCCGATCTGATTGCCGACCTTGAGCAGGCGCTCGAGCAGTGCTAGGCTAGCGTTCGCACAAGGCGCCGATGCTGGCGAAAGCTTCGGTGACCTTTCGTTCCGATTCCGTAGGCGGGGCCCCAATCGCGACTGTTTGCAGGCGATTGGGGTCCCGTTTTTGCGTTGCGCCACTCGAAAGGATGGATATGGAGAAAACCGCAGAGCAGCTGCGCCGCGAGCACATTGCCCTTGAGGGCGACACCCATGGCAAGAACAAATGGGCGATTCTGTTTACCGTGCTCATCATGACGTTTATGTCGTGTCTGGATTCGACCGTCGTGACCGTGGCGCTGCCCGTGATGCAAAAGGAGCTGGGCGTGGGCCTCGATCGCATTCAGCTGGTGAGCTCGGTGTATCTGCTTGTGACGTGCGTGGCCATGCTGCCGTTTGGCCGCCTGGGCGACGTGCGCGGCAAGGTCGGCGTATTCCAGCTGGGCGTAATCGTCTTTACGGCCGGTTCGCTGCTTTGCGGCCTTTCGGCCTCGCTCGAAGTTCTTATTCTTGCACGCATCGTTCAGGGCGTCGGTTGCGCGGCGGCCATGGCCAACAACATGGGTATCATCACCGAGTCGTTTCCGGCTCGCGAGCGCGGTCGTGCCATGGGTATTCTTGCGACCTTCGTGGCCCTCGGCATGATGTGTGGCCCCGTGCTGGGTGGCATGCTGGTGGCAAGCTTTCCCTGGGAGAGCATCTTCCTCATCAACCTGCCTATTGGCGTCATCTCGTTTATCGTGGGGCTCTACACGCTGCCGCATGTTAAGCCGGAGGCCGGCGAGCGCCCCATATCCCTGATCGAGGCTGCTCGTCGCTGCTTTGCAAATTCGGCCTTCACCATTAACCTTGCTTGCATGCTCATCGTGTTCGTTGGTATTGGCGCATCTGAGTTTATCCTGCCGTTCTATTTTCAGGACGCCCACGGCTTTGGTTCCGACATTTCCGGATTGCTCTTTTTGGCGTTGCCGATGGTGAATGCCTTTATCGGCCCGCTTTCGGGAACGGTTTCGGACCGTGTTGGCTGCGAGGGTCCCACGGCGGTCGGCCTGGGCGTGTACGTGTGCGGTCTCTTTGCGGTAAGCACGCTTGACGAGCGCTCTTCCATCCCTGTGATCGTGTGCTGCGTCGCGTTTATGTCGTGCGGTACGTCGATTTTCCAGAGCCCCAATAACTCGCTGTACATGGGCTCGGCTCCGCGCGAAGCGCTCGGCTTTGCTGGCAGTCTGGGTAGCCTGGCACGCTATGCGGGTATGGCAGTGGGCATTACGGCGGCGTCGCATATCCTGTATGGGCAGATGAGCGTTGCGATGGGCGAGGCCGTGACCAGTTTTGTTGCAGGACGTCCGGATGTGTTCCTGTTCGGCTTTCGCTCGGTGTTCTACGTACTCATGGCTGTGGCCGCCGTGGGCTTTGCGCTCGCCATGGTGCGTTTGGTGAAGATACGCGCCCGCCATTAGCGTGTTGGGAGGCCGTCTGCCACGATTTGCGTTGTCCCAAAAAGACTGGTTTGTGGTGCGATGCGGCTTGTGGGGCGGGCGGGGGTCGGTCCGTGGTAGACTATCGAACAACGTTTATTAATCGCGCGGTATCGTTGCCGCGAGAAGGGGTTGCGCCATGCAGGAGCTTGAGGATCGTATTCGCCATGACGGCATCGTAAAGGCCGGTAACGTCCTTAAGGTTGATGCCTTCCTCAACCACCAGTGCGACGTTGAGTTGTTCGACCACATGGGCGCCGAGTGGGCCCATCTGTTCGAGGGCGTCGAGATCAACAAGATCCTGACGATCGAGGCTTCGGGCATTGGCATGGCTTGCATCGCGGCCCAGCATTTTGGCGGCGTGCCGGTTGTCTTTGCCAAGAAGGCGCAGTCCATCAACCTCGACGGCGAGCAGTATGCCACGACCATCTACTCCTTTACCAAGCAGAAGGAGTACCCGGTCATCGTTGGCAAGCGCTTCCTGTCCGAGGGCGACAAGGTCCTGATTATCGACGACTTCCTGGCCAACGGCTGCGCGCTCGAGGGCCTAATCAAGATCTGCGAGGCTGCGGGTGCCGAGGTGTCCGGCATTGGCATTGCGGTGGAGAAGGGCTTCCAGGGCGGTGGCGATAAGCTCCGCGAGCGCGGCTTCCGCGTCGAGAGCCTGGCCCGTATCGCCGATATGGACTGCGAGACCGGCGAGATCACCTTCGCCTAAGCGCGCAACACAAGCGATTGGTATGCGATGTGACAAAGGGACTGTCCCTTTGTCACATTTTTTGTATGAGGGGAGGTGTTGATATGGATGAGAACAAGATGGGATGGCGTGAGTATGCGCACTATGCCGAGATGTCGGCCGAGGAGTTGGCGCGCGATTGCGAGGTACAGGTGTTTCGCGCGACGGGTCCGGGTGGACAGGGCGTGAACACGACGGATTCAGCGGTGCGCATGAAGCATGGGCCCACGGGGATTGTCGTGACGGCGCGCGAGAGCCGCAGTCAGTTCCAGAACCGTAGCTGCTGTCTGCGTAAGCTGAGGGCAGAGCTTGAGCGTCGCGGGCGTCCACCGCGCCGACGCGTAAAGACCAAGGTGCCTCAGCGCTCTCGCCAGCGCAGGCTTAATGACAAGCACTTCAACGCCATTAAAAAGGCCAACCGTTGCAAGCCGCGTAGCGACGAATAGCCTCCTCATAAGTTGCGGTGAAATAGGGACTGTTTTGCGGCTTTAGCTGCATAAACAGTCCCTATTTCACCGCAACTTAGGTGGGGCTAGCGGGTGGGGTGCCAGACGTGGAGGGCGCCGGCGAGGATGTCCACCTCGATGCGCGAGGCGACAACGGGCTCGCCGTCGGCCTGGATGGGGTAGTCGGGCTCCTCGAACGTGAGCTCGGCATGGCGGCAGTGGCGCATACGAACCGGCGGCAATTTGGTATGGTGGCCGTCCTTGGCCGAAAGGAACATGGGTAGGGCGACCGCACGGGGGACGGGACCGCAGGCGTAGCAGACGTCGAGCATGCCGTCACAGGGATCGGCATCGGGACAGATGCGATAGCCCGAGCCATAGGTGGGGCCCAGCTGAATCGCCATGATAATCGCCCTCACGCGCTCGGCGGGCGCGCCGTCAAAGCTGACTGTCATGGGATAGTTGCGGTAGCGCAGACCAAACTGTTCCAGACCCGAGAGGGTGTAGAGCGGAGCGCCGGCGAGGCCCGTCTTTTTACGCAGCTCGGTGGTGCCCAGGCCGATGGCGGCATCGATGCCGACCGAAAGCGTCTGGTCGTAGTACTCAACGGAAGCCTCACCGCTACCGTTTGCGGGGTTCCATGAGCGAATGCGCCCGATGTCCTGATGCTGCAGCTCGCAGGTGAGCAGCGCGCCAAAATCCTTGCCGGAGAAATCGTCGATGCCGAGCGTTTGGGCAAAATCGTTGCCGGAGCCCACGGGTAGGATTGCAAGAGCGGGGCGGGCGTCCTCCTCTTGAGTCATAAGCCCGTTAACGACCTCGTGGATCACGCCGTCACCGCCAAGTGCGATAACGGTTCGATAGCCCGTTGCCTGGGCAGCCAGCTCCTTGGCATGCCCCTTGCGCTCGGTCAGCACCAGGTCAAACTGGGATGCGCGTGCAGTCATGTCCAAAAAGCGCTGCAGGCGCTCGGCAACTTCGCGCGCGGCGCCCGACTGGGCGGCTGGGTTGGCGATGATGAGCGTGCGACCAAAATTAGTTGCGTGCATGGGGCGACTCCTGGCGTATGACGTGACGGTGCGGTCGCGCTCAGGTCGAATTGCCCCCGATTGTGGCTGCACGGCGAATGCTAACGTCTACTCTATCAGGTCGTTGTGGCGCTCGATAGCATCCGCTACCGTACCGCCTTCATCCACAATAAGCGAACGGCGTTTAGGCGAGACAATGCGCTGCGCGGGATATACGCCGCGGTGGCCGCCGACGAGATAGCTGATAAACGCCACGATCACGAAGAAGCCGGCTGCCGTGCCGTGGAACAGGTCGATGGCCATCATGCAGGTGGTGATGGGCACGTTGAGGCCGGCGCAGAACACGCCGAGCATGCCGAGAGCCGCCAGAAAGCTGGGGTCGATTCCGACGAGGCAACCGATCCAGCCGCCGAGCGCCGCACCGATGCCAAACAGGGGTGTGACCTCGCCGCCTTGGAAGCCGGCGCCCAGAGTGAGCGCCGTCACCACGAGCTTGATGACTGCGTCGGCAAGGGTCGTGGTACCGGCGAACCCGGCGCCCGAGAGCCAGGTGGCAAGGCCGGCATAGTCCCAGGCGTCGAGAAGGGCATAGGCGGCCAAAACCACGAGCGCGCCCACGAGTGCGCGAGTAAGGTAGTTGGTGATAAAGCGACCGTACAGGCTCTTGACGGTTCGAACCGACCAGGCAAAGAGGCGTGCCGTCAAACCGAAGATAATGGCGCTGATAACAACGATGACAACCGTCCGTGGTGTCATGTTGGGAACGCTGGTGATGACATTCGCCTCGTACTCGGTTCCCAAGGCAAGCGACGTAAAGTAGCCGGTAAACGAGGCGACCAGGCAGTAGATGCCCGCGGTGTAGTCGATCTTGCCGATAAAGCACATCTCCATGCCAAAGAAAGCTCCGGCAAGGGGCGAACCGAATACGGCGCCAAAGGCCGACGAGATGCCGGCGAGCATGAGGTCGTGGTGGTCATGCTTTTCGAGGTGGGCGAGGCTCGAGATGTTGCTGGCGATAGTGCCGCCAATCTGCACCGCGGCTCCCTCGCGACCGGCCGACCCGCCCGTTAGGTGCGTGAGCGTGGAGCAGACGAAGGTGAGGACGGCCATGCGCATATGGATGAGGCGTGTGCCCAGGGCGGAGTCAATGACCAGGTTGTTGCCACGCTTGGCGGCGAGACCGTGGTTTTTGTACACCCATGTGGTGGCAACGCCCACAACGGGAAGCAGCGCGTAAATCCACGCATGGTGCTCACGATAATCGGTCGCGATATTCAGCGAGGCCAAAAACGCCCAAGCGGCAACGCCCATGGCGAGAGAGACGATGACGACAAGTATGAGCAACTTGGCGCTCGCGAATAGGTTGCGGACGTTGCGGCGCGTGTCGACAGCCAAGAGATGCTCGGAGCGGGTGAGCTGATGCCTGCCTGCCATGATGACGTCGTTCAGGGAGAAAAAACCGCCATCGTCGAGCGGCTGGGGATGATCCTGCGCTTCGTTTGCGCTTTCGGGTTTGTCGTTATGAGCCATACGTTCCTCTTTTAGGTTGCAACGCAAGCATTATAAAACGTGGTAAACGCGACGAGCCGGTGGGTTGGTTTCCATTCTGTTTCGCGGCCTGCAACCGACAGGTGTATTTGCGGGTGCAGGCCGAGTCGCGGTCGTGCGTCGGGGGATTATACTGAGAAAAGCATAAAGAATCGGCGCCCCTGTTGTGCGCCGTGGCATTAAGAGGTGCATATGGCAGAGAAACTCATTCCGCTGGAGGACGCGCAGTCGATTGTTTTGTCGCACGTTGCTCCGACCGATCTCGTCGAGATTCCCGTGTGGCAGGCCGCCGGTCTTCCCTTGGCCGAGGACGCGGTGGCCGATATCGACATCTCGCCGTTTGCCAACAGCGCTATGGACGGATATGCCGTGCGCTCGGCGGACTTGGTGCAGGCGTCTGGCGAGGCGCCGGTGACGCTCGACGTTATCGGATACGAGGCCGCGGGCCATGTGTTTGAGGGCGCAATCGCCCCGGGCGAGACCGTCCGCATTATGACAGGCGCGCCGGTGCCCGAGGGTGCCGACGCCGTAGTGAAATACGAGATCGTCGAGGTGCTCGATGGTGACGGCAACGAGGGCTCACACGCGAGCTTCTCGGCGCCGGCCAAGGTGGGGGAGAACGTTCGCTCTGCTGCCGAGGAGGCCCATGCCGGCGATGTTGTGATGCGCGCCGGCGAGGTTGTGGCTCCGGCCGGCGCCGGCCTGCTGGCAAGCGCCGGTTACGCGAGCGTGAAGGTGCACGCTGCCCCACGTGTGGGCATCATCTCGCTGGGCACGGAACTGGTCGCACCGAGTAAAGTACCGGCGCGCGGTCAGATTCGCGATTCCAACTCGTCCGCGTTGATGGCCGAAGCACTCGATGCAGGAGCCGAGCCCGTGTTCTACGGCATTGCGCCTGATGATGAGCAGGCGATTGCCGAGCTCGTGCATCGCGCGGTGCAAGAGTGCGATTTTGTCATTACGAGCGGAGGCGCCTCGGCGGGCGATTACGACTATGTGACGGCGCTGGTCCAGCGCGAGGGCGAGGTGCTGTTCGATCGCATCTCGATGCGCCCGGGCAAGGCCATTACGTTTGGTTTGCTCGGCGGCAAGCCGTATTTGGGGCTTTCGGGCAATCCCGCGGCGGCGTATGTGGGCTTTGAGATGCTTGCCCGTCCGGCGATTCGCAAGATGCGCGGCTTTGCCGAGGGTGCGCGTCCCGTGCAGCGGGCGACGCTTACGCATAGCGTGAAGAAGCGCCAGCATCGCCGCTTCTTCGATCGCGCCACGGTTTTGTGCGACCCCGAGACCGGTGAGCTGTTGGTGACCGAGGCTAAGACGCAGAATTCGGCGCTGCTTGGAACTATGCAGCGTGCGAACTGCCTGCTGTGTATTGACGAAGGACCGTGCGAGCTCAGGGCGGGAGATGTCGTGGACGTTGTTCGCGTCGACCTGCCCGAGGGCGCCGTGTTGTAGGAGGAATGCTATGGAGCTGAAGATTTCGATTGTGACGTGCTCGGATACGCGCGATCTTGCTCAGGACGAGGCGGGTGCTGCGCTCGAGGAGCTTATCGAGGCGCAGGGCTGGACGGTCGCCTCACATGTGGTCGTGCGCGACGACGCCAGCGAGATTGGTGATGCCATTGTGGAAGCTGCTGATGAGTGTCACGCCAATGTCGTACTCACTTGCGGCGGTACGGGGCTTTCGATGCGCGATGTGACGCCCGAGGCGACGCGTGCCGTCTGCGACCGCGATGTGCCGGGTATTGCAGAGGCAATCCGTGCGTATTCCATGACCAAGACACGCCGCGCTATGCTCTCGCGCGCCGTGTGCATGCAGCGTGGGTATACACTTGTCATCAACTTTCCGGGATCTACGAAAGCAGCCCGCGAAAGCTGGGAGGCCGTGAGCGACCAGCTGGAGCATGCGGCCCAAATGACGGCGGGCGGCGGGCACGCCAAATAAGCGGTTTACCTGCGGCGGAGCGACCTTGCGAGTCGCTCTGCCCTTTTTATGCAGCGGCAGTGTGGGACGTCTCGTGTTTTCGGTAAAAGAAAATTATCAGGCGAGAGATATTTATCATAAACATTATTCGCACCGAAGTATAATCTTATTACAGAATAAAGCCTGCGGTGGGGTACCCGGGCACAAGGTCCGAAAGGGTTGAATATGTTCGATATGGTTTCACGCCGCGGTTTTGTCTCGCTTTCTGCTGCCGCTGTCGCCGGCTTTGGCCTTGCTGGCTGCTCGGGCAAAAAGACGTCCGAGCCCGCTGGTTCCGATGCCGGTTCTGCTAAGGCATCTTCCAAGAAGGCTGTTGAGCTGCAGATCTTTGCTGCCAATTCGCTCGAGAAGGCCCTTCCCGAGGTCCAGGAGCTCTACACCGACCAGACCGGTACCACGTTTGCCGACACGCAGTTTAAGGCCTCCGGCGACCTTGTCGAGCAGATGCGTGCCGGTGCCACGGTTGACGTACTCATCACGGCCTCCAAGGGCACCATGGACGACGCCGAGGCCGCCGGACTCGTCGATGCCGACACCCGTGAGGATGTGTTCGTCAACGACCTTGTGATCATTCGCGCCGAGGGCTCCGACACCAAGGTCGAGGTCATCGACGACGTCGCGAATCTGGACGGCAAGATCGCCATTGGCGACGCCAAGACCGTCCCCGCCGGCAAGTACGCCAACCAGGCCCTGGCCTCCGTGGGCCTCTACACCGGCACCGAGGGCGACGACGGCGAGTATGCGCCCGAGATCGCCGATAAGGTTGCCCTGGCCGATAAGGTGGGCACCGCCGCCGCCTATGTGTCCACAGGCGACTGCGTGGCCGGTTTTGTCTACAGCTCTGACATCTTTCGCTACGACGGCATTGAGGAGGCCTTCGTGTGCCCCGAGGATTCGCACAAGCCCATCGTGTACCCGGGTGCCGTTGCCGAGAGCTCCGAGCACGCCGACGAGGCTAAGGCGTTCATCGACTTCTGTTTGACCAGCAAGAAGGCTCAGAAGATTTGGGCTAAGTACGGCTTTGAGCTTTCCGCGTAGTGCGGCTTGGCGCGATAATTCCATCGTTTTGTGTTTAACTCCGTCCTTGTATTCGCTTGGAGCTTTTCGTGCTTAATAGATTCCGCATGCTTGTCGCCTGTGCTTTGACCTTCGCGCTTTGCTGGGTGCCGGGATTTGCGTTTGCTGGGGACGCCGAGGACGGGGCCCAGGTTGCTGCGACCGCTCATGGGCTTTCCTATGGGATCGAAGGTTTTGAGCGGTTGGCCAAGGGGACCGCTCGTGACATGGAGGGCCAGCCTGAGGGCTACCGGTTTCCCGTTGACGAGGACGTGGACCTTGTGGTGGCGCCTGCTGCCGATCGCGTTGTGGTGTGGATATCGCCCAAGGCGGTCGAGAAGTTTGGATTGGATCCGCAGGACAACGAGTGCGCATCGGGTCTCAAAGCCCTCGTCTGTGAACTCGACAGCGCAAACTGCATGGGAGGTGCGCAGCTGGGGGACGTGGATCTTCCTTGGTATGTTACGGCGGAAACAACGTTTGATGCCGGCGGGTATACCTATGGCTTTGACGAACGAGGTGCGGATGGGGACCGCTATGTGGTGATCGCATCAGCCTCGGGTGATGCCAAGAGCGGCGCGCGTTGGCTTGATAGCGCTCAAATGGTAGAAGCATCGTCTGTCGTGTTGCGGGATGAGCAGGGCCCCTTGACCTCTCTGGCCTCCTTTTTGGGCGACATCGACTATCGCCCGTTTTGGGTGTCCATTAAAACGTGCGGCCTTGCCCTGCTGATCTCCTTTGCGCTGGGCCTGTTCGCCGCGTGGAAGACTATGGGTACCTCGAGTCGCATCAAGGGCCTGCTCGATTCGGTCTTTACGATTCCTATGGTGCTGCCGCCCACGGTCTGCGGCTTTTTGCTCCTCATGCTGTTTGGCCGCTCGACTGGGGTGGGCCGGTGGCTTATCGCGCACGGTATCTCGATTGTCTTTACGTGGCCGGCGGCGGTGATCTCTGCCGTGGTGGTGTCGTTTCCCCTGGTCTACCGTACGGCGCTCGGTGCCTTTGAGAGCCTCGACACGCAGATGCTCGATGCGGCGCGCACGCTGGGCTGGTCCGAGCGTCGCATCTTTACCAAGCTTATGATGCCCCTTGGTTGGCCCTCAATCGCAGCGGGCACGGTGCTCGCCTTTGCCCGCGCGATGGGCGAGTTTGGCTGCACGCTGTTCTTTGCGGGCAACTATGCCGGCATTACCCAGACCATTCCCATCGCCATCTACTTTGAGTGGATGGGGGGCAACACGTCGGTAGCCCTCTTTTGGGTCGTGGTCGTAATTGCGTTCAGCTTCCTGGTCATTCTGTTCATCAATATGTACACCGCTCATTCGCAAAAGTATCGCGAGCGGGGCCTTTCCCGTGCGGAGCGCAAGCAGACCAAGCAGCTGGGTGGCCAGGCCGATTCGCCCGACCCAGTCGGCGGCGATGCGCTGCGTATCGATCGCGAGGCGCTGGCCGAGCTCATGCGCGATGACGCCGTCTCGAAGGGAGGTCGATAGGCCATGTCGCTTGTCCTGGATATCAAAAAGCGCTTTCCGGGGTTCACCCTCGACATGCAGCTTGAGGCCGGCGAGGAGCGTGTGGCGCTGCTGGGCGCCTCGGGTTGTGGCAAGAGCTGTACACTGCGCTGCATTGCCGGTGTGGAGACCCCCGACGAGGGCAAGATCGTTGTCAACGGCGTGACCTTTTTTGACTCGGCGGCGGGCATCAACCTGTCGCCCCAGGAGCGCAAGTGTGCCCTGCTGTTCCAAAACTATCAGCTGTTTCCCAACATGACGGTGGCCGATAACGTGTGCGCCGGTGTAAAGGACGCGGGCGACGCCGCCGCGCGCAAAAAGCTCGCCGAACGCTATCTGGGCATCTTTGGCCTGACCGATTTCGCCGACCGCTATCCCGCGCGTCTCTCGGGCGGCCAGCAGCAGCGCGTGGCGCTTGCCCGTATGGTGGCGGCGCATCCGGGCATTTTTATGTTCGACGAGCCCATGAGCGCGCTCGATTCCTATCTTAAGAGCGCACTCGAGCAGAACATGCTCGACCTGTTCGATGTGTGCAACCGCACCGTGCTCTACGTGAGCCACGACATCGACGAAGCGTGCCGCCTGTGCCAGCGTATCTGCGTGATGCACGATGGGCATGTTGAGGAGATCGGCTCCATTGAGGACGTGGTCCGCCGCCCGCAGACGCTGGCGGCGCTGCGCCTGACGGGCTGCAAGAATACAAGCCGGGCGCGCAAGATCGGCGACGAAGAAGTTGAGGCGCTCGATTGGGGCATGACCTTTAACGTGGGCCGCGAGGTTCCCGATAATGTGGTGTACCTGGGCATTCGCGCAAGCTACTTCCATGTTGACAATCGTGCCGAGCGGGGTCGCAACAGCTACGACCTGCACGTGGCGCGCGTGAGCGATTCGCGTTTTGAGCGCCTGGTGCTGTTGGATGCGCCGCGGGCCGATGCGCCCACGCGTCTGCAGTGGAAGGTCAACAAAGTGGGCATGCCTGTCGACGAGCTACCGCAAGCAGGCGAGACGCTGCGCATGCATTTTGATGCCAGCAGGATCCATTTGGTTTGTCGATAGCGCCGGGTAATGCCGTCGGGGATATAAGCCTCGGCGGCTTTGTTTTTGTCGTTCGTCGAATGAGAGATGACAAACTCTTATCAATCAAGATAATTATTTATTAAACGACGGCACACGACGATGTCGTACGAATGTCAACGGTGTTCGCATGTTCGATGACCGTTGATATAGTTGACCTCAACTTGTAAAGGAGGGTGCGCACATGCCGCAGACGACATACATTCGCCGCGTTGCCGCGCGTGCCCTATATATGACTCGGAGTCGCATATGAGCAGGTATGTTCACGGCTCCGGGAGAGACGACGCACAACTAAATAATCGACCGCAAAGCAGGTTCCCTAAAATTCCGGGTTTAGGCGCGGCTGGGTTTTCGCCACCCACCGTGCAGCAATACCGTAGCTATTCAATTTTGGTTCAAGAGGGGAACCGTCATGGCTGAAGAATTCGATTTCCATCCGATGTGGGAGAGCCTCGGCATGAATCTTGCCGACCACGACATGCTGCTGGGCGCCGTGGGCCAGATGTACGGCGATATGTTCCTGACGCAGAACAATCGCCCCAAGTCCACGTCCTACCTGGACTTTGTTGCCACCAACATCCACAGCGGCCGTATTAAGGAGATGCTCGACAAGAAGGAGGCCGGCGAGGCCACCAAGATCGTGGGCTCGTTCTGCGTGTACGTGCCCGAGGAGATCGTGCTTGCCTGTGACGGCATTCCCGTGGGCCTGTGCTCGGGTGCCGACTGGGCAACCGACAAAGTCGAGGAGCACTTGCCGCGCAACACTTGCCCGCTCATCAAGAGCTTTGCCGGCTTTAAGCTGGGCGAGGTCTGCCCCTACATCGAGTCGAGCGACTTGGTAGTCGGCGAGAACACCTGCGATGGCAAGAAGAAGGCCTACGAGTTTTTTGCCACGCAAAAGAACATGTACGTTATGGATATTCCCAACGTGCACGATGAGTCGACGCTCGTGACTTGGAAGGCCGAGGTCAAAAAGCTCGCCGCCAAGATCGAGGAAGAGTGTGGCGTCAAGATTACGCCCGAGCGCCTGAAGGCCGCCATCCACGCCGTCAATGAGAAGCGTCGCGCCCTGCAGCGTCTCGCTGCCACGCGCGCTGCCGATCCGGCGCCCATCAGCGGTCTCGACAGCCTGCTGACCGTTCAGGCCGCCTTTATGGACGACACGCCGCGTCTGACCGGAGCCATTAACGATATGGCGGCTGAGTGCGAGCAGCGTGTCGAGGCCGGCGAGGGCGTGGCGCCCAAGGGGACCAAGCGCATCCTGTACACCGGTACGCCCATGGCCGTGCCCAACTGGAAGCTGTTCAACCTCATCGAGAAGGCCGGCGGCGTTGTGGTAGGCGAGGAGTCCTGCACGGGCTCGCGCTACTACAAGGACCTGGTCGACGAGTCCGGCGAGACGGTCGACGAGATGCTCGACGCCATCGCCGAGCGCTACTTTAAGATCAACTGCGCCGTCTTTACGCCCAACGACCAGCGTATGAAGGACATTGTCCAGATGGCGCACGACCTGCATGCCGACGGCATCGTCGACGTGGCCTTGCAGTTCTGCACACTCTACGAAATGGAGTCCTTCGCCGTGGAGAAAGCTGCCGAGGAGGCCGGCATTCCGTTTATGCACATCACCACCGACTACGCCGGCGAGGACGCGGGGCAATTGCAGACGCGCATTGAAGCTTTCTTGGAAACCATTTAGGGCTATCCGTCTCGGTGACTTCCCCAGGCACCCGATCTTGCCGTTCAAACCGTCGCTTGCGTACCAAAGTACGCGGTGCTCCTCATTTACGGCAACCTCGGGCACCCGGGAAAGCTGTTTCCTTGGTTGGTTAAAAGGTTTAGGAGTTATATGTCGGAAAATATTGAGCAGCCGTTGCCGCGCACGTTTGAGGAGTTCAACGAGCAGCGCAAGGCGGCGTTTATTCGCGTTAAGGAATATAAGCAGGCGGGTAATCGCCTGGTCGGCTTTTTGTGCAGCTATACGCCACTCGAGATTATCGATGCCGCGGGGGCCGCAAGTGTCGCTCTGTGCGGTACGTCCGATGAGGTGATTCCCGAGGCCGAGAAGGTGCTGCCGGCAAACCTCTGCCCGCTCATCAAGTCGACGTACGGCTTTGCCTACTCGAAAAAGTGCCCGTTTACGTACTTTAGCGACATGATCATCGGCGAGACCACCTGCGACGGCAAGAAGAAGATGTACGAGCTACTCAACGAGCTCAAGCGCACGCACATTCTGCACCTGCCGCAGGGTCGCGACCGCGCCTACGAGCGTGAAGGCTGGTACGAGGAGTGCCGCCTGCTCAAGGAAGAGCTCGAGAATTTCTACGACATCACGATCACCGATGACGACCTGCGCGCCGCCGTCCGTCGTCGCAATCGCTTGCGTGCGGCCCAGCTCGAGATGTTCGCGCTGCAGGCCAACCAGCCGGCGGCTATGAGCGGCGTCGACCTGATGAGCACCATGTTCGCCGGTACGTTCAGCTTTGATATCGAGGCCTATACTCAGCAGCTGGAGCAAAAGGTCGCCAAGCTTCGTGAGTCCTACGAGGCTGGCGAGCGCCCGATTGCGGCGGATGCCAAGCGCATTCTGATCACTGGCTGCCCGGTGGGCGGCGTGATCAACAAGATCGGCCGCACCATCGAGTCCAACGGCGGTGTGGTCGTGTGTATGGACGACTGCTCGGGCGAGCGCACGGCGGCCATGATGATCGACCCGGAGGCTTCCGACATTCTGCGCGCCATCGCCGACCGTTACCTGGACATCAACTGCTCGGTCATGACGCCCAACGACGGCCGTATGGAAAATACGCTGGCCATGTGCGAGAAGTACCATGTCGATGGCGTGGTAGAGAGCGTGCTACAGGCCTGCCACACCTTCAACGTTGAGAGCGCGCGCATGCAGGGGGCTGTCGAGGGTGTGGGTATTCCGTATATGAAGATCGAGACCGACTACAGCAACGGTGACATGGGCCAGATCGAGACTCGCATCGCCGCCTTCATCGAAACCCTCTAGCTTCCTCAGGCACCGGATCTTGCTCCTCAAACCGTCGCTTGCGTACCCAAAGTACGCTGCGCTCCTCTTTCGGGGCAATCTCCGGCACCTGAGAAACCTAGAGCTAAGGCGCCTGAACGCGCAGCTGTCTTTGATGTTTAGATTGGGAGAGAGCCATGATAGGGATCGGGATCGATATCGGGTCTACGGCGGCTAAGGCTGCTGTGGTCGACGGGGAGGGTTCGGTGGCGTGGACGTGCGTGCAGCCAACCGGGTTCTCCTCGGTCGATGCTTCCGAGCGGCTGCGCGAGGCGCTGGCAGCGGCCGGCTATGACGTGGCAGCCGACGATGTGCGTGTGGTCGCGACCGGCTACGGTCGTGTCGCCGTGCCCTATGCGCACAAGGTCGTGACCGAGATCACCTGCCACGGTACCGGTGCCGTGCGCCTGTTTGGCGATCACGGCACGGTGATTGACGTAGGCGGCCAGGACACCAAGGTCATTCAGCTTAAAAGTGGCCGCGTGGCCAAGTTTGCCATGAACGACAAGTGCGCCGCCGGCACGGGGCGCTTTTTGGAGATCATGGCCGATCGCCTAGGCATTTCCCAGCAGCAGATGGCTGACCTGGCGCGTTCCGGCGAGCCCACCAAGATCAGCAGCATGTGCACGGTGTTTGCCGAAAGCGAGGTTATCAGCCTGATCGGTCGCGGTGAGCCGCGCGAGAACATTGCGCGTGGCGTGATCGACAGCGTGGTCTCGCGCGTGGCGACCATGGCCGGGCAGGCCGCGGGCGCCCCGTACTACCTGACCGGTGGCCTGTGCGAGAACGCCTTCGTGGTGGAGCGGTTGGGCGAGCTGCTGGGGTCGCCGGTGACCACCTCGCCCCAGGCTCGCTTTGCCGGTGCCATCGGCGCGGCGATTCGCGCACAGGCGCTCAATTAATGCATCCGCCGCAGGCTCGCATTCATGCGTATACTGGGAGAAAATGATTGACCGATGAGAGGAGGTATCGATGGCTGACGATCAGATTAAGCTCACGTCTATGACTGCCGCGAGCGGTTGAGCCGCTAAGTTGGCTCCTGGAGCCCTCGCCCAGGTCCTGGGCGATTTACCCAATGTGCATAACGACAACTTGCTCGTGGGGTTCGATACCTCCGACGATGCGAGCGTCTTTCGCGTTGGCGATAACTTGGGTCTCGTGCAGTCCATCGACTTCTTCCCACCGATGGTCGACGACCCGTTTTTGTTTGGCCAGATCGCCGCGTCAAACTCGCTGTCGGACATCTACGCCATGGGCGGGCGGCCGAGCCATGCCATGAACTTGCTGTGCATCCCGAGCTGTCTGGGCGTTGAGGTTGCCGGTCAGATTCTGGCGGGCGGCGCCGACAAGTGCGTCGAGGCCGGCTGCACCATCGCGGGCGGTCACACCATCAACGACGACGAGCCCAAGTACGGCCTGTCCGTGAGCGGGTTTGTCGCGCTCGACCGCATGCTCGCCAACAGCGGCGCGCGCGTGGGCGATGCGTTACTGCTGACCAAGGCGGTTGGCTCGGGCATCATCACCACGGCCATTAAGGGCGAGCTCATCGAGCAGGACGAGGCCGCAGCCATGTTTGACTCGATGCGCACCCTCAACGAGGCTCCGATTCGTCTGGCCGAGGGACTTGAGCTTCACGGCTGCACCGACATCACGGGCTTTGGCCTGATCGGGCATGCGTGCGAGATGGCCGAGGGCTCGGGCGTGCAGATTGAGCTTGCGTCGGGGGCGGTGCCGCTCTTTGACCAGGTGCTCGACATGGCGCGTTTGGGCATTATCCCCGCGGGCTCCTACCGCAACCAGGACTTCTTTGGCCCGCGCGTGACGGCCGACGAGGACCTTGAGCCGGGCATGCTCGACGCGCTGTACGACCCGCAGACGTCTGGTGGCCTGCTTATCGCGGCACCTGCTGCCGATGTGGATGAGCTTGCGCGCCGTCTGCATGCCGAAGGACGTATTGCCGCCGTCGTCGGTCGCGTGTGCGAGTCGGTGCCAGGCGGTCCTGCCGTCCACGTTGTTCGCTAGCCCGCACGTTTATGTAACTGTTTACCGTTCTCTAGAACGGTTCTTTCGAAAGGAAAAGCTATGTCTACCAAAATTGAAGTCAATGCCATGGGCGATGCCTGCCCGCTACCCGTCGTCAAGACGCTCAAAGCCCTGAAGCAGCTCGATGGCGAGGGCGCCGTCGTGACCTCGGTCGATAATGAGACCGCCGTCAAGAACATTTCCAAGATGGCGCAGGAGAAAGGCTGCACGGCCTCGGTCGAGAAGGTTTCTGACGCCGAGTGGCACGTGACCGTGGCGACCTCTGGCGCCGTTGCCGTGGCCGATCCCGAGCAGGATGGCGCTGCCTTCTGTGATGCCAGCGCCGGCAAGGGCAAGCTTGTCATTTCCGTCTACACCGACTGCATGGGCCGTGGCGACGACGAGCTGGGCCACAAGCTCATGAAGGCGTTTATCTTTGCCGTGACGCAGCAGGAGGAGCTGCCCGCGACCATGCTGTTCTACAACGGCGGCGCCAAGCTCACCGTCGAGGGCTCGCCGGTGCTCGACGACCTGAAGGGTCTGGCCGAGCAGGGTGTCGAGATTCTCACCTGCGGTACCTGCCTCGACCACTATGGCATTAAAGACCAGCTTGCGGTGGGCGAGGTCACCAACATGTACGTGATTGTGGAGAAGATGGAGCAGGCCGTGCGCGTCGTGCGCCCGTAGCGTATTGGTTGGAGTTGCCATGAGGGAGAAGCGCCCGGCGCTTGTCATCACGTTTCCCACCACGGCGGCCGCCATGGGGTGCGAGTCCCTGTGCATCGAGCGCAGCCTTCCCGGGCGAACGATTCCCGTACCCGGGGAGGTCGCTGCCGGCTGCGGTTTGGCATGGAAGGCGTTGCCTGCCGATGAGGACCTGCTGCGCGGCGAGCTTGCCGCGGCGGGCGTCCCCACCGAGGGCTTTACGGTAATCGACATGTGGGAGGTCGTGCGATGATCTACCTGGATAACGCGGCGACGACCATGCATAAGCCGCAGACGGTGATCGATGCCGTGACGCAGGCGATGTGCTCGCTCGGCAATGCCGGACGTGGCGCGACGTCGGGCGCGCTCGATGCGGCGCGCACGATTCATGGCTGCCGCACTAAGCTTGCGCGCTTTTTAGGTTGCCCGAGGGCAGACCATGTTTGTTTTACGCCCAACTCCACCGCGGCGCTCAACACCGTCATCAATGGCGTGGTGCGTCCCGGCGATCGTGTGGTCACGACGGTGCTCGAGCATAACTCCGTGCTGCGTCCGCTCAATCGCCTGGCGGTAGAGCAGGGCGTGACCGTTGAGTATGCGGGCTGCGACGCGAACGGCGTGCTCGACTACGACGAACTCGAGCAGCTGGTCACGCCGGGCACGCGTGCCGTGGTGGTGACGCACGCCTCCAATGTGACCGGCAACTCCGTTGATGTTGCACGTGTGGCGGCTGTGGCTCATGCGGCCGGCGCGCTGGTTATCGTCGACGCCTCTCAGTCTGCCGGTACGGCGAAGATTGACATGGATACCATGGGGCTCGACGTCGTGTGTTTTACCGGCCACAAGGGGCTCATGGGACCCCAAGGCACCGGTGGTCTGGCCGTGGCGGAGGACATTGACGTGGCTCCGTGGGCCATGGGCGGCACGGGCGTGCGCAGCTTCGATGCGCTGCAGCCGCTTGAGTGGCCCACGCGCCTCGAGGCGGGCACGCTCAACGGTCACGGCATAGCGGGCCTATCCGCTGGTCTCGACTTTATCGAGGCCCAGGGTGGGGTCGAGGCGATTGCTTCCAGCGAGCGTGCGCTCGCTGATCGCTTTCTTGCCGGCGTGCGCGAAATCCCGGAGATCAAGCTTTACGGCGCCTTTGACCAGCCGACGCGCTCTGCAATTGTGTCGCTCAACGTGGGCGATATCGATTCGGCCGAGATCTCGGATGCGCTCATGCAAGGGTGGGGGATTGCGACGCGCCCCGGCGCCCATTGCGCCCCGCTCATGCACCGTGCACTGGGTACCGAGCGCCAGGGCGTCGTCCGCTTCTCGTTTGGGTATTTCAACACGGACGAGGAAGTCGACACCGCGATCGACGCTTTACGCGATTTAGCCTGCTAGAGCGTATATACTTGCGGGATGGGTGTTTTTGCCCGTCCCGTTTTTGTTTCGACCCGAAAGGTGTGTCTATGGCCTCATCCGCGCCGCGCGGTCTGCGCTCCGACCATGTCGTCACCGTCGGCATCGCCCTATTCTCGATGCTCTTTGGCGCCGGCAACCTCATTATTCCGCCACTGCTGGCGCTGCAGGCAGGTTCTGCCACGCCGGTCGCCATGCTCGGCTTTCTCATCGCCGCCATCGGCCTGCCCGTCATGGGCTTTATCGCCGTGGCGCTTGCCGGAACGGCGCGCGAGCTTGCCGGCCGCGTGCATCCCAAGTTTGGCGAATTCTTCGTTGCGGCGGTCTATCTGGCCATCGGCCCGTGCCTGGCCATTCCTCGCACAAGCTCTACGGCGTTCGAAATGCTGGTGCCGCTGCTGCCCGAGGGTGTTTCGCTCGGCACGGCACGTCTGGTGTTTGCCATCGGGTTCTTCGTCGTCGCGTTTGTGCTCACGCTGCGCCCGGGTGTTATCACACGCGTGCTCGGCCGCATTACGGGCCCCGCGCTCATTGCGCTCATCGTGCTGGTCGTGGGTGCCGCCGTGGTGTCGCCGCTGGGTCCCGCAGCCGCGCCACAGGCCCCCTACAATGCCGGCGCCGCCGTGCAGGGCTTTTTGACTGGCTATCAGACCATGGACCTGCTCGCGTCGCTCGCCTTTGGCATCATCATCGCTGAGACCATCCACGAGTTGGGCGTTACCGATGACAAGCGCGTGGCCTTCGAGATTTCGCGTTCCGGTGTGATCGCCGGCGTGCTCATGGCCATCATCTACTGCGGCCTGGCGCTTGCCGGTATGCAGCTCGGCACGGTTATGCCCGACGCCACCAACGGCGCCGCGATCCTTGCGCGTTCGGCCTCTATGCACTTTGGCCTAGCCGGCACGGTTGTCGTCTTTGCGATTTTCTTCCTCGCCTGCATGAATGTCTGTATCGGCCTTATCAGCTGCTGCTCGCGTTACTTCTGCGAGACGTATGTGGTCGAAGGGGGAGCGGAGGCTTCCGAGGAGGCCATGCGCCGTCCCTTTGCGATTCTCGCCTTTGTGTTCGCAACGTTTTCGTGCGTGCTCTCCAACGTGGGCCTCGACGTGATCCTTATGTTCTCGGTGCCCATGCTCAACGCCTTGTATCCCGTTGCCATCGTGCTGGTGCTGATGGGCCTGGTGCACGGTTTTTGTGACGCGCATCCGCAGGTGTGGGTTTGGGTCGGCGGCGTCGTCGCGGTGCAGAGCGTGATCACCTCGGTCCGCGATGCGTTCTTTGCGGGGGCCTGGCTACCGTTCGATGCGTTGCCGCTGGCAGATATCGGTGCTGCGTGGGCGCCGGTTGCTGTGGTCGCGTTTGTGATTGGTCTGGTTCATAGCCAGTTTGTCGCACATTCGAGGAGCTAAGGCATCAATGCTTGCACAGGCGGGGAGTCTCCCCTATAATTTCCTTCGCTTTGGGACACGCAAGGTTTATGCCTTAGCTGCTCAACACCTTCGGGACGTGGCGCAGTTTGGTAGCGCGCCTGCTTTGGGAGCAGGATGTCGCAGGTTCAAATCCTGTCGTCCCGACCATATCTTGCGGGCGTAGTTCAATGGTAGAACCCCAGCCTTCCAAGCTGATGACGCGGGTTCGATTCCCGTCGCCCGCTCCACAAGATAGCTTAACGGCTCTGATTCCCTTTGGGATCAGAGCCGTTTTCGTAAACGTGCCGGGGACCCCACATCCCCACCTAAGTTGCGGTGAAATACGGACTGTTTTCGGCTTTTATGGCCCATGTAGTCCGTATTTCACCGCAACTATTTGTAAGGTTGGATTTTGATGCCGTTGGGAGGATCGTAGCGACCGTCTACCGAGAGTGGAAATATTTTTTGAAGCTCTGACCTGCGACGTCAAGCTTTTGGTCAGCTTTTGGCAAGGCCTGCGGACGGAAGCATGCGATAGCGTAATGGTATTCTCTCCGCCGTGATGGTTATGGGGTTGGCCATGCTCGATAAAGGCAAACATTTTCCGCAGTCCTATGCAAGGATGCTATTCTCGGCCGTTGGAATTCATCAAGATGGACAGCTGCTTATAACAATTGATCCTTGGGATGAACGCCGTGCGCGCGAGCTTATGCAGGAAGAGCTCATGCTTCGTCTTTACAACCATGTGTATGCGGATCCGGTCTATTGGAATAATCTTGGGGTTGAAGATCGTATCTTTCAGCTGGCATCCGCTATTGCGGTCGTTGAACCGGATGCTGTGTTTTGCGGAGCGACAGCAGCGTTGCTCTACGGCATCGGCTCGGCGTATACGCTTCTGGATAAAGTGCAAGTGCTGCTGCCACGGTCTACAAGGCGTGATACGTATGAGTTCGTTGAATACAAGCGCTGGCGCCCGGGCGAAGTGTGGCGGCTTGGTCTGTTTACACTGACGGATCCGTGTCGAACGGTTGTTGATATCGCGCGATCGAGCGCCTTTCGCTATGCGCTGGGTTATGTCGATGGCTTGGCCCGTGAGTACGATGTCGAACGCGAAGAGCTGCGAGCATATGCGCAGGCAAATTGTCGAGGGCTGCATGGCATCGCGCGTGCTTTTGACGTTTTTGAGTATATGGACGGCAGGTCAGACAATGGCGGCGAGTCTGAGGCGAGAGCAGCGATGATTCTCGCTGGGGTTGCCGCGCCCGAGCTTCAAGTTGAGATAACGCGACCGGGAAACGCTGGCTATTATCTAGCAGATTATGGCTGGCAGATGCCAGACGGCTCATGGACGCTGGCAGAGCTGCATGGGCTAGGCAAGTTTGAAGACGAGGCTCAAAATGATCCAGAGCGGGCGGCGGCAAAAACGTATCGAGCGGCCCTCATGCGCGACGCGAACCTTCGCGCCATGGGCCACAACGTCATTCATTTCAAACTCTCGGACACCTACGACGTAGAATCGTTCGGTGCCATGATGCGCGGTTACGGCATTCCGACAATAAAACCCTACGCCGACTCCCGATGGCGAAATCGTTCGCGGTCCACCTTCAATAAGTTGCGGTGAAATACGGACTGTTGTGGCCTTTAAAGGCATCAGTCCGTATTTCACCGCAACTCAGGTGGGGATGGGGTTAGTGGCGACCGTGATGGCGGAGCTTGTCGATGGTGGAGTCGGTGCTTTGGCTGCGGGCTTCGGCGGCGCGGTCGCGAGCGTCGGCGGCGGTTTGGCGTTTACGGCGGTAATCGATCATGCCTTGGATGATGGGCTTGCCAAAGCTCACGACATCATCGTTGTAGATGGCGGTTCGGGCTGCGAGGAGGCAGTCGGTAAAGTCCATATGGGTCTTGCCGAAGAGTTTGACGGCAAGGGCGACAACGGTGGGCTCGTCGACCATGACGTCATCGAGCAGCCTTTTCATGGCCGCAGCAATTTCAACGCGGGGAACCTTATAGACGTCGCGCAGCGTGACCACGACGCGCGTGATGATTTCGGGGTAGACACGTGCGGTGCGCGTGGCGATGACCTTGGCGGCGCGCGGTGACAGGACCTCGTCGTCGTTAAGCAGGTAGCGAAGGATGACGGTCTCGTCGATGATGGTGCTACTCATGGATATCTACTTCCTCGGGACCCAAAACCGACTCGTCGCTTTCTGTGGCTAGGTATTCAATCCAGGCATTGCGCTCCTCGGAGCGGCGATTGGGGTCCCCGTATGCTTTGAGCAGTCCATAGGCGGCCGTGCCGTCCTTTGAGCGCACGGCGACCGGCTGAAAGGGGAGCTTGCGCATCAAAATGCTTTGCGCGACAAATAAACGGACAGCCTCGGCGAGCGATGTGCCCATGGCGTCGTAAAGACGCTCGGCATGCTGCTTGTCTTCCTCGCGAATGCGCACCTGCAGGATGGCTCGTTTTTGAGTCGATGACATCACTGGCCTCCCTTAATGAGCGTGCAATTTGAATAGTCAAATACAACATCGGCTAATAATAGCCAATCTTACAACCACTACTTTATTGCACTAGAGTAATTGAGTGTAAACGATATTACAAACGTACTACATCTTTCAGAAACGAGCGTGAAATCTCCCTTGGATGTACGCATGTAATACACTCACCTTTATAGCTTCTAGAGAATAATTCCAACCTGTCAAAACCCCTGCAATACACCCGTATTGCAGGGCTTATGCTCAAGTTTGCCACCTGCAACTGCGTATATTTAACCTGTATATCGTTGGAGGAATTCTATCGAAGTGCCTGTTTCGCCGCATGCATTCGATATGCCGACGCCAGGCCACGGGCGGCTTGGGGCAACGTCGACAGGGTCTCTCCGGCATGGGATTCAGGAGGGAGTGAACAACATGGGCAATAAACGAGTTGTGGCTGATTCTTCACGCTGCATTGGATGCCAAACCTGTATGGCGGCGTGCATCGAGGCACACGATATTCCCGGCAACATCGCCGCGCCGCGCCTGCGCGTGACGCGTACGTACGAGATCTCCGCACCGGTGGCTTGCCATCACTGCGAGGATGCCCCGTGCGCCAAGGCTTGTCCTACGGGCGCCTTGTTCTTTGATCCAAAGAACCATCGCATCGGCGTCAACGAGGACAACTGCATTGGCTGCAAGAGCTGCGTCATGGCATGCCCCTTTGGCGCCGTGAGCGTGGCGACCACGCAGGTCCCCGTCTTGATGGGTGACGTTCGCGTCGGTTCGCAGACTAAGAGCTTCGTGCTCAAGTGCGACCTGTGCGTGGACCGTCCCGGCGGTCCGGCGTGTGCCGAGGCATGCCCGACCAAGGGCCTCACCCTGGTAGACGAGGAGCGTCTGGCAGAACTGACTGCCGAGCGTGCCCGCGCCACCATCGAAAACGAGGCGTAAGCGTCGGGCGACAGGCCCAATGATTGTCAAATAAGTACCGAGTATTCGGTAGCAGAAAAAGGAAGGAGGGTGTCATGGAGAAGCATAAAGTGATCTGCCCGTACTGCGGCGCCGGTTGCCAGTTTAACCTCCTGGTCCAAAACGGCCAGGTCGTGGGTACCGAACCGCTCAACGGCATCACCAATCAGGGCGAGCTGTGCCTTAAGGGTATGAGCGGCTACGACTTCATCAACGACACCAAGATCTTGACTCCTCGCGTACTGCACCCGATGATCCGCCGCACTAAGGGCGCGGGTCTTGAGCGCGTAAGCTGGGACGAGGCACTGGATTTCACCGCATCTAAGATGCAGGCCATAATTGACGAATATGGTCCTAACGCTGTCATGACCACCGGCTCTTCGCGAGGCGGCGGCAATGAGGCGAACTACGTCATGCAGAAGTTTACGCGTGCGTGCATCGGCACCCACAGCGTGGACAACTGCGCCCGTACTTGACACGGCCCTACTGTCCTCGGTCTGATGGACACGGTTGGTTCAGGTTGCATGTCATGCTCCATCCCCGGTATGGAGGATGCGGGCTGCATTTTCCTCTTCGGCTATAACCCTGCCGATTCGCACCCCATCGTCGCAAGGCGTATCGTGCGAGCCAAAGAAAAGGGTTGCAAGATCATCGTCGCCGATCCGCGCCATATCGAAACCGCGCGTATCGCCGATCTCTACCTTCCGATCAAGAACGGTTGCAACGTCGCGTTCCTCAACGCCTTTGCCAACTGCTTGGTCAACGATGGCCTCTACGACAAGGAATTCGTCGCCGAGCACACGAACGGCTTTGACGAGTGGTGGGAGACCATCAAGAACTACACTCCCGAATCCGTACAGGACATCACGGGTGTCGAGCCCGCGTTGATCCACCAAGCTGCCGAGATGTACGCCACGGCGAAGCCTTCTGCCATCATTGGCTGGGGCATGGGCGTATGCCAGCAGAAGCAGAACCTGAAGACGGTGCACACCATCGCCTCCATCGCCTGCGTTGCCGGCCAGATCGGCAAACCCAATTCCGGCCTCGCGCCCGTGCGCGGTCAGAACAACGTCCAGGGCTCCTGCGATATGGGCATGCTGCCCAACCTGTACCCTGGCTACCAGAAGGTCACCGACCCGGCTGTGCGTGCCAAGTTTGCCAAGGCTTGGGGCGTGCCCGAGGAAAAGCTCCCGCTCGAGGAGGGCTACAAACTCACCGACCTGGGCCACCTGGTCGACGAGGGCAAGGTGCACTGCTTCTACAACTACGGCGAGGACCCGGTGCAGACCGAGCCCGATTCGGCCGGTATGCGCAAGACGCTCTCCGAGCTGGATCTGTTCATTTGCCAGGACATCTTTATGACGCAGACGACCATGCTCGCCGACGTCATCCTGCCCGCTACCTCTTGGGGCGAGCACGAGGGTGTCTTTACCGCATCCGACCGTAGCTTCCAGCACTTTGACGCGGCCGTTCCGCCCAAGGGCGAGTGCCGTCACGACTGGGAGATCTTCGCGGACCTGTCTACGCGCATGGGTTACCCCATGCACTACGACAACACCGAGCAGATCTGGAACGAGTGCATTAGCCTGTGCCCCAACTTTGTGGGCGCGACTTACGAGAAGATGGCTCCCGAGGGCGGCTACGCCCAGTGGCCCGTCAAGAGCACCGATGTGAACGACCACGGTACGCCCGACATGTTCGCTGGTGGCAAGTTCACCACCAAGGACGGCCGCGCCAACCTGATGGCGCACGACTGGGAGGCGCCCTCCGAGCTTCCCGATGATGAGTACCCGCTCATCCTGTGCACCGTCCGCGAGGTCGGCCACTACAGCTGCCGCTCGATGACCGGCAACTGCAAGACGCTGGCGCTGCTTGCCGACGAGCCCGGCTTTGTCCGCATGAATCCCGCGGACGCCCAGGCGCGCGGCATCAAGAATGGCGATATCGTCTCGATTCACAGCCGCCGCGGCCAGGTATACAGCCGCGCCGACGTGAGCGATCGCATCAACAAGGGCACGGTCTACATGACCTACCAGTGGTGGATCGGCAAGTGCAATGAGCTGACCATTCACAAGGTCGACCCGGTCTCGCACACGCCCGAGGATAAGTTCTCCGCCTGCCAGGTCGACGCCATTGCCGACCAGGTTTGGGCAGAGGGCGAAGTCGAGCGTCAGTATACCGAGCTCAAGCAGGCTCTGGTGGACGCCGCCGCTCCCCAAGACGTTGAGCCCGGCGCCGCCAAGTTCGACGACGAGACGCACGTGAACCAAATCGTGTAGTCCCGTTCTCGTTGGCTTTTTGGGCCGGGCGTCCCGTACGTTCGGGACCCCGGCCCGTTATTTTGAAAGGAAGTGGGGATGAACCGCTTCATCGACATCAACCCGGAGAGGTGCATCGGCTGCGGGACATGCCAGTCCGCCTGTGCCGACGCCCACCGGATGCAGGGTCTTCAGGATACGCCGCGCCTGGCGCTCGTGAAGACCGGCGGTATTTCGGCCGCCCTTGCCTGCCACCATTGCGAGGGTGCCCCCTGCGCCGAGGTTTGCCCGGTGAATGCCATCGAGCACGATGGCGATCGCATCCACGTCAAGGAGCAGGAGTGCATCGGGTGCAGGCTGTGCGCCATCGCGTGCCCCTTCGGTGCCATCCATCCCGATGGCACGTCTATCACCGGTGTCGCAGGCATGTGCGACCCGACGCCTTCGTATCCTAAGTCCCTGAGCAGCCTGCTTACGTGGGCTCCTGGCCAGTACACCTGCGCTGTCAAGTGCGACCTGTGCGCCTTCGATCCGGACGGCCCGCATTGTGTGGCGGCGTGCCCCACCAAGGCTCTGACCGTCATGGGCGGCGCGGCCGATCGCGAGCTCGACGAGGCCAAGCGCCTGCGCTCGATCGAAAACGGTCCGTCCGTCGACGCTACCGCTGTGGCCCAGGGCCTGTCCGAGAAAGCAGAAGGGAGCGTAAACAATGGATAGCATGACGCTGTTTATCGCATCGCTTGCCGTCTCGTGCATCGGTGCGCTCGCCTCGGTTCTGCTGATCAAGGCCGACAACGCCGCCAAGACCGCCGGCTGCCTGATCGGCGCCGTCGCGGCCGTGCTGTCGTTCATCGCGGGCCTCGAGGCCGTGCTTGGCGACGTTTCGTCCCTCAACACGGTCTTCTTTTTCCCGTTCGCCCGTCTCGAGCTCTTGCTCAACGGCCTTGCGGGCCTGATCGTGGTCCTCATCTCAATCCTCGCCTTTGCGGGCTTCATCTACGGTCTGTCCTACTTCGATGAGTACCCGGGCAAGGTCGGGCGCGCCGGTTTCTTCATGAACACCTTCGTCGCCTCGATGATGCTCGTCATCACTGCCGACAACGTGTTCTGGTTCCTGGTCGCCTTTGAGCTCATGTCCCTTACGAGCTACTTCCTTGTCGTTATCGAGGAGAACAAGAACTCCATTAGGGGCGGTTGGCTCTACTTCGTCATCGCGCACGTGGGCTTTGTCCTTATCATGGCGAGCTTCCTGCTCATGACCAACGGCGTGGGCGGTTCCTTCAGCTTCAGTGATTTCCGTACGCATGACTTTGGACCCGCCGTCTCCTCCGCGTGCTTCGTCCTCGCGTTCTTCGGATTCGGCGCAAAGGCCGGTATCATCCCGCTGCACTCCTGGCTGCCCCAGGCGCACCCCGAGGCGCCGTCCAACGTGTCCGCCCTCATGTCCGGCGGCATGATCAAGATCGGCATCCTGGGAATCCTCAAGGTCGGTCTCGACCTGCTCGCGGGTTCGGGCGTCCAGCTCTGGTGGGGCCTCATGGTCCTGGTCTTTGGATCCATCTCGTCGGTCCTGGGCGTCGTCTACGCCCTCCACGAGCACGACATTAAGCGCCTGCTGGCCTACCACTCCGTCGAGAACATCGGCATCATCTTGCTCGGTGTCGGCGCGTCCATGACGGCGCACGCCCTGGGCAACGACGTCATCGCGACGATCGCGCTCATGGCCGCCCTCTACCACACGCTCAACCACGCCATGTTCAAGGGCGAGCTGTTCCTCGGCGCGGGCTCCCTGCTCTATGCCACGGGTACGCGCAACATGGAGAAGATGGGCGGCCTGTTCCGCCGTATGCCGGTCACGGCCGTCTGCTTCCTCATCGGTGCCCTTGCCATCTCGGCTATCCCGCCGCTCAACGGCTTCGTTTCCGAGTGGTTCACCTACCAGTCCCTGTTCAACATCTCGACGCTCTCCGACCCGGTCGTCATGGTGTTCGCCGTCGCCTCCGCGGCCGCCCTCGCCATCACCGGTGCCCTGGCCGTCACGTGCTTCGTGAAGGCCTACGGCGTCTCGTTCGCGAGCAGCCCTCGTTCCCAGGAGGCCGCGAACGCCAAGGAGTCCCCGGCTCCGATGTTGTTCTCGCAGATGCTCCTCGCGGCCATCTGCGTGGTGCTGGGAATCGGCTCTCCCGTCATCGCCCCGGTTCTGGGCGACGTCGCCCAGAGCGTGCTTGCCGGCTCTGCCGTCACAGCCACCTCGGGCGTGTCTCTGGTGAACGAGATTTCCGGTGCCGCCACCTCCACCCCCGCGATCGCCATCGCGCTCGTGGTCCTCACCGGCCTCGCGTTCGTGTTGAGGTCCTGCCTCGGCACCAAGGCCCCCGCTAAGAAGACCGACCCTTGGGCGTGCGGCTACGAGCCCAACGAGCACATGCCCGTCGTCGCCACGAGCTTCGCGTCAGACGTAGAGCTCTTCATGGGCCCGCTCTACACCCTGCGCGAGGTATGCACCAAGATCTGCTGGTCCATCGCGCACGTGTTCCAGAAGCTCACCGGTGTCGCCCAGGGCGTTGAGCCCCTGCCCGACCGCTTCCTGGTCGATGCACCGAGCGAGGGTGCCGATAAGCTGGCCGGCCTCGCCTCCAAGATCGAGGGCGGCAACTACTCCGTATACATCTGCTACATCGTCGCGGCGCTCGTGGTCTTCCTCGTGCTCGCCGTGGTCATGGTCTAGAGAGGGGAGAGGATATTATGAACATCGTTCTTGCGATAGCGCAGGGCCTCGTGGTCATGCTGGTCGCGCCCTTCTTCTCCGGCCTCGCCCGTGTGATTCGCGCGAAGATGCACAATCGCCGCGGTCCGTCCATCCTTCAGGATTACCGGGACCTCGCGAAGCTCATGGCGCGTCCCGAGTCCGTGAGTTCCGACTCGAGCTTCGTGCTGCGCATCATGCCGCCGCTGTTCCTCGCGGTGTCGTTCATGCTCGCCATGGGCCTGCCCATGTTCACGCTCGAGAGCCCCATACCCGTCTTTGGTGACGCCATCACCATCATGTACGCGCTCGCGCTGTCCCGTTTCTTCTTCGCGCTGTCCGGCGTGGATTCCTCCAACGCCTACGCGGGCTTCGGCTGTATCCGCGAGCTCCTCATGAGCGTGCTCATCGAGCCGTCCATGCTCATCGCGCTGTTTACCGTCGCCATCGTGTGCGGCTCCACGGACATTGCGACCATGGGTCAGCACATCGTTACGGGCAACGTCTCGAGCGTCGTCGCCGTCATCCTCGCCGGCGTCGCCTTCGCGGCCGCCTGCTATATGGAGCTCGGCAAGCTTCCGTTCGATCAGGCCGAAGCCGAGCAGGAGCTCCAGGAGGGCCCGCTCGCCGAGCTCTCCGGCCCGTCCCTGGCCATGATGAAGCTCGCCATGGGCATGAAGCAGGTCGTGGTCGTCGCTTGGTTCACCTCCATCTTCATCCCCTGGGGAGAGCCCGCGACCATCGGCGTCACCGCTCTCGTGGGCGCCGTCGTCTTCCTTGTCAAGTGCCTGGTCGATTTCGTTGTCTGCGGCGTGCTCGAGAACTCCGTTTCCCGTTCGCGCTTCAAGGTGCTCGGTAACCAGACCTGGGCCGTCGTCGGCATCGCGGTCCTCGCGTTCGTCTTCGTCGTCGTAGGCGTGTAGGGAGAAGGGAGAAACTATGTCAATCGAATCGAGCTTGTCCCTCTTTGCCATGGTGGCGATCGCCGTCCCCATGCTGGGCTCCCTGCTCATCGTCATGCTGCCGCGTCCCTACGCTAAATGGATCTGCGCCTTTGCCGGCGGCATCGCCACGGTCGCTTCCGTTGGCTTGGCCGCGACGTTTGCCGGAAACGGCATGAACGCGGTCGATGTAACCTGGGCGAGTATGGGCCAGACCTTGGTCATGGGCTTCATATTCGACCGGATGAGCACGCTGCTCGCACCCGCGTTCGTCGCTATCGGCCTGCTCGTCGTCATCTATTCGTTCCCGTACATGAGCGATAAGAACAAGGAGCATCCCGACGCGCCCCGTCGCCGCTTCTACGTGTACTTCTCCACGTTCATCGGCGCCATGGCCGGTCTCGCCTACAGCTCCACCATCGTCGGCCAGCTCGTTTTCTTCGAGATCACCGGCGTGTGCTCCTGGGGCCTCATCAGCTACTACATGACGCCCACGGCCAAGAAGGCCGGTATGAAGGCGCTCATCATCACCCATATCGGCGCTCTGGGACTCTACATCGGCGCGGCCTTCCTGTTCGCCGGAACCGGCACGTTCGCGCTGAGCGCGATCTCCCAGCTCGATTCCGGTATGAAGACCGTCGTGCTGCTGCTCATCCTGTTCGCCGCTTGGGCCAAGTCCGCCCAGTTCCCGCTCTACATGTGGCTGCCCTCCGCAATGGAGGCCCCCACGCCCGTTTCCGCCTACCTCCATGGCGCGTCCATGGTGAAGGTCGGCGTGTGCGTGTTCGCCCGCGCTCTTGCGAGTGCCGGCGATATCCCCGAGATCGTCGGTTGGGTCGCCATCATCGACGCCGTCGTGACCATGCTCTTCGGCTTCCTCATGTACCTGCCCCAGAAGGATATGAAGCGCCTGCTCGCCTTCTCGACGATCGCGCAGCTCGCCTACGTGTTCTTCGGCCTGGGCCTCTCCGTGTTCGGAAGCCAGATGGCGTTCAACGGCGCCGTCGAGCACATCTTCAACCACGCGTTCACCAAGACCCTGTTCTTCCTCATCGCCGGCTCCCTCAGCTTCACGCTGGGAACCCGTATGTTGCCCAAGATCCAGGGCCTCATGAAGAAGTACCCGGTCACGGGCGTGGGCTTCGCGGTCGCCGCGACCGCTATCGCCGGCGTGCCCCCCATGAGCACGTTCTTCTCCAAGTTCCAGATTATTTCCGGTGGCTTCGCGGTTGGTGCTTCCAACACGGTCATCTTCGTCCTCGTGTGCGTCATGGTCGTCGAGACCGTCGCCACCTTCGCATGGTTCCTGCGTTGGATGGGTAAGGTCCTGCCCGGTGAGCCGAGCGAGACCGTGGCCGCCGGCCAGCCCCTTCCGCGCGCCATGGCGTTCGTGTTCGTCGTCCTCATGATCATGGTCGTCGTCGCCGGTCCTCTGTCCTCTAGTTGGATGGGTTAGGAGGTAGGACATGGGTTATTCGTTAGTCAATATCCTGGGCGGTCTTCTGATCGTGACCTCCACCATGGTGGTCGTCTCGAAGACCATCCCGTCCGCCATTAAGTGGTACGCGATCCAGTCGGTTGTCCTGGTGGGCGTGCTGCTCACCCTGGGCCTCACCACCGGTGCCACCGAGCTTCTCATGTGGGCCGCGTCGGCCTTCGTCACCAAGGTGATCCTCGTTCCGTTCATTCTCAACCGTGCCTACAAAAAGATGGGTTCGCCTGCCGATAGCACGCTGACCTCCTCCATCAAGCCGGCCTGGACCATCATCCTCACCGGTCTGGAGGTGGCCATCTGCTTCGCGGTGGTCACGCGCCTGAGCCTGCCCACCGCTGAGGTGGCTACTCCGGCCCTCGCCATCAGCTTCGCGCACTTCTTCGTCGGCCTCACGTGCATCATCTCCCAGCGCAACATCCTCAAGCAAATCTTCGGGTACTGCCTTATGGAGAACGGTAGCCACGTGACGCTCGCCCTGCTCGCGCCCACGGCCCCCGAGATCATCGAGATCGGCATCGCCACCGACGCCATTTTCGCCGTCATCATCATGTCCGCCGTCGTCGTGAGGATCTGGAACGACACCAAGTCGCTCGACTCCCACGACCTGACCGAATTGAAGGGGTAGGCCATGGATGTTTCAATGCTGACGGTCGCCCTGCTCGCTTGTCCCCTCGTGTTCTCCCTGATTATGGCTGCGCTCCCCAAGACGACGTCCTACAGCGTCTTTGCGGGGCTCAACACCATCTCCGTCGCGGCGACCCTCGTCCTTTCGGTCGTCACCGCGGGAACCATGCTCTCGAGCGGGCAGAATATCGACGCTTTGGGCCTGTGGCTCCATCTCGATTCGCTCTCGTCGATCTTCGTCCTTCTGGTAGGCATCATCGGGTTCATCACCGGCGTGTACTCCATCTCCTATATCAAGATCGATATCGAGGAGAAGACCATGCCGGCCGAGCGCACCAAGCAGTACTACGCGCTGTTTAGCCTGTTCGTTTTCACGATGCTGCTCGCCTGCCTGTCCAACAACATCATCCTCACCTGGGCGGCGGTCGAGGCCACCACGCTGTCGACCGTGTTCCTCGTGGGCATCTACAAGAACAAGCAGGCGCTCGAGGCGTCTTGGAAGTACGCGATGGTCTGCACCGCCGGCGTGGCCTTCGGCCTGTTCGGCACGCTGCTCATCTACGCGAACGCCGCCGATATCATGCCCAACGCGCATGAGGCAGCCTTCCTCACCTCCATCATGCCCTACGCCGACCAGTTCGACCCGATGCTCGTGCGCCTCGCGTTCGCGTTCATCGTCATCGGCTTCGGCACCAAGGCGGGCCTGTTTCCCATGCACACTTGGCTGCCCGACGCGCACTCCCAGGCTCCGAGCCCGGTCTCCGCGCTGCTCTCGGGCGTGCTGCTCAAGTGCGCCATGCTGGTGATCATCCGCTTCTACTCCCTGTCCATCATCACGGTGGGCGACACCTATCCGCGTACGCTCCTGCTCATCCTGGGCACGCTGTCCATCCTGGTGGCCGCCCTGTGCATCTTTAAGCAGGACGATATCAAGCGCCGCTTCGCGTACTCCTCCGTCGACAACGTCGGCGTGGTCGCGCTGTGCCTGGGTATCGGTGGTCCGCTCGGTATCGCCGCCTGCCTGCTGCACTGCATCTTCCACGGTTTCACGAAGGCGCTCGCCTTCTGCATGGCCGGTAACATCCAGCACATCTACCACACCCGCGACCTGAACAAGATCAAGGGCGTCGTCGAGATCGCTCCCGTCACGGCAGCGCTCACCATCATCGCCCTGCTCGCGCTCGCCGCCTTCCCGCCGTTCGCCCTGTTCATCTCCGAGTTCCTCACCTTCGTGGCCGGCGTCCAGTCCGGTCCCATCTGGGTGGTCGTGCTCGTGGCCACTGGCCTCACCGGCGTGTACTTTGCCCTTACCGGCATCGCGCTCAAGTCCATCTTCGGCAAGGCGCCCGAGGGCATGAAGCGCCACGAGGTGCCCGCCCTCATGATCATCCCCGAGATCGCCCTCGCGATCGTGGTCATGTGGTTCGGTATCGCCACCCCGGTCGCCATCACGAGCGGCGTCGAGGATGCAACGTCCGTCGTTTTGAACCAGAGCGTCGAAGAGCTCCACGAGGCTCCTCTCTACCGCATGGTGTTCAGTTCCCAGACCAAGACAAGCGAGGTGAATTAGCACCATGGCAGAACCTGAAAAGAAGGACTACGCTCGTCGTTGCGAAAGCCACGTCGAGGCCCTGCGCGCCGCAGTGCCGGGCGCTATCGAGAAGGTTGAGTGGCAGTGCGAGGACCAGCTGACGATTACCGTCAAGCAGGACAAGCTGCCCGAGGCCGTCCACTACCTGTACTACGAGCGCTACGGCTGGATTCCCGTGATCATCGGCAACGATGAGCGCAGCCTGTGCGGCCGTTACGCCGTGTACTACGTCATCTCCATGGAGGGGGAGGATCCCGGCTGGGTGACCGTGCGCACCGAGGTCGATCCCGCCAAGATGACGTTCCCGTCCGTGACGCCGTTCGTCCCCGCCTGCGTGTGGGGCGAGCGCGAGCTGCGCGACATGTTCGGCCTGATCCCCGAGGGTCTGCCCGACCGTCGTCGCCTCGTGCTGCCCGATGATTGGCCCAGCGGGCTGTACCCGTTGCGCAAGGATTCGATGGATTACCGTTTCCGTCCCGCTCCCGCGAGCGACATGGAAAACTACGAGTTCTTGGCCGACACCAAGGGCAAGGAGACCACGCTCGTCCCCATGGGCCCGCTGCACATTACCTCCGACGAGCCCGGCCACTTCCGCCTGTTCGTCGAGGGCGAGACGATCGTCGACGCCGACTATCGTCTGTTCTACGTGCACCGCGGCATGGAGAAGGTCGCCGAGACGCGCCTGAACTATGATGCCGTCACGTTCCTTGCCGACCGCATCTGCGGCATCTGCGGCTGCGCCCACTCGGTGGCCTACGCCGAGGCTGTCGAGCGCGCCCAGGGCATTCACGTCCCGCCGCGCGCGCAGTACATCCGCGCCATCATGCTCGAGGTCGAGCGCCTGCACTCGCACCTGCTCAACATTGGCCTCGCATCGCACTACACCGGCTTCGATTCCGGCTTCCAGCAGTTCTTCCGCGTTCGCGAGAAGTCCATGGACCTGGCCGAGAAACTCTCCGGCCACCGTAAGACCTATGGCCTCAATGTGATCGGTGGCGTGCGTCGCGACATCCTGGCCGAGCAGAAGCTCTCCACGCTCACGACCATCCATCAGCTGCGCTCCGAGGTCCAGGAGCTCGTCGACGTTTTGCTCTCCACGCCCAACTTTATTGAGCGCACGAGCGGCATCGGCATTCTCGACCGTAAGATCGCTCGCGACTTTTCGCCGGTCGGCCCGCTCATGCGTGGCTCTGGCTATGCCCGCGACGTGCGCTTTGACCATCCCTTCGACGGCTACGCCGATCCGGACGTTCAAAAGATGCACGCCGCTACGGCCGACACCTGCGATGCCTTCGGCCGTACCGCCGTTCGCATCCAGGAGGTCTACGATTCGATCGACATGATCGAGACCATGCTCGAGAACTGCCCGTCGGGCCCCATCCTCACCACGGATTGGGAGTACACCCCGCACAAGTACGCCATCGGCGCCACCGAGGCGCCGCGCGGCGAGGACGTGCACTGGGCCATGCTCGGCAACAACCAGAAGTGCTACCGCTGGCGCGCCAAGGCGGCCACGTACAGCAACTGGCCGGTCCTGCGCTACATGTTCCGCGGCAACACCGTGGGCGACGCTGCGCTGATCGTCGGTTCGCTCGACCCGTGCTACTCCTGCACCGACCGCGTGACGGTGACCGATGTCGCCGCCAAGCGCGACCACGTGCTCGACAAGGAGCAGTTCGAAAACGTCTGGCGCGACAAGTCGCCGCTTGCGGGCGAGGGCACCATGGCCGCCCCGCTCGATGAGGAGGCGCTCTAATATGCTGAAGCTTTGGAAGGTTAACGCCAAGGCCGGCGACGCGACGGTCAAGTACCCGTTTGCGCCGTTTCCCACCAACAAGGACATGCGCGGCAAGCCCGAGCACAATGCCGAGCTCTGCATCGCCTGCGGTGCCTGCGGCGTGGCGTGCCCGGCCGATGCCATTCGTATGGACACCGACCTTGCGGACGATACCATCACCTGGTCGATCGACTACGGTCGCTGCATCTTCTGCGGCCGCTGCGAGGAGGCCTGCCCCATGGAGGCCATCAAGCTCACCGAGGAGTTTGAGCTGGCCGTCATGAGCAAAGACGACCTCACCAGCAAGAGCGTCTACACGCTCGAGCACTGCTCGCGCTGCGGCAAGCCGTTTGCCCCGCACAAGGAAATCGACTACGCTAAGCGCCTGTTGCAAAAGGCCGGCGGCATGGAGGCCGAGCAGGCCGCCCGTACCGTCGGTATGTGCCAGGAGTGCAAGCGCGAGCTCGACGCCCTGCGCGCCGCCTCGGCCGTAAAGACCGGCAACGCTGCCGGCATGGCTGCCAACGAGACGCTTGCGTCCGGCGAGCCCCAGGGCCCCGGCATGGAGTATCTGGGCGGCCACGGCGTGAACCCGGAGTATATCGACCGCGAGCTCAACCCCGATGCGCCCGAGATTCCCGCCGGTCCGGCGCCGGTCGAGGGCATCATCATGGATTTTGAAACGAAGGAGGAGTAACCATGGCCGAACCCACGCTTTTGCCCGAGCGGCTTCAGTACCGCCCGACCAAGATCGAGCTCGACGAGAGCATCGAGAAGGCCAAGGCGACCCTTCTTAAGAAGATCAAGCGCTCGGTGTACGTCTACCGTGTTGACTGCGGCGGCTGTAACGGCTGCGAGATCGAGATCTTCGGTTCCATCACGCCCGTCTTCGACGTCGAGCGCTTTGGCATCAAGGTCGTGCCCTCGCCCCGTCACGCCGATGTGCTGCTGTACACCGGTGCCGTGACGCGTGCCATGCGCATGCCGGCCCTGCGCGCCTTTGAGGCCGCACCCGATCCCAAGATCGTGGTGTCCTATGGCGCGTGCGGCTGCACCGGCGGCATCTTCTACGACAACTACTGCGTCTGGGGCGGCACGGACAAGATCTTGCCGGTCGATGTCTATATCCCCGGCTGCCCGCCCAGCCCCGCGCAGACCGTCTACGGCTTTGCCATGGCACTTGGCCTGCTGGACCAAAAGCTCCATGCCGAGACCACGGTGGAGGCCGCCGGCGAGCAGGCCGATATCCTGCACCCCGGCGTGCCGTACAAGCTGCGTGTGGCCATCGAGCGTGAGGCTCGCGCCATGAGCGGCTACCGTTACGGCCGCGACCTGGCCAACGAGTTTATGGATACGCTCGAGGGCGCGCCCAAGGGCGATATCCGCGGTGCCATGGCGCTCCTCATCGACAAGCAAGATGATCCTCGTCGTGTTGAGGTCTACTCGGCGCTGCAGGATCTGGTGCTGGCCGGAGGCCGTTAGATGGAACTCACGGACCGCTCTGGTTACTTTGCGGGCCCCGGTATGCTCGGCGGCTCTTTTGGCGATGCCTCGCGCGCAAGCGACGAGGCCGCCGAGGGCGTCGCCGACCCCTGCCTGGGCCATGCGCCCGACCAGGTGGTCTTTTACGAGCTCACGCGTAAGTTTGTGGAGACCGAGGAAGACGTTCCCCAGGAGGCCTGCGACGTGCTGTACTACACGCTCGCCGTGGGCCACCACACCGGCGTGCTCGACTGCTTTGAGCCGCGCCTGTCGGTGCCGGTGGATGTGTTCTATTCGCTCGTCGATGCGTTGCCGGAGGGGGAGGCCAAGACCAAGTTCGAGGCCATCCGCTCCTTTGGCGAGTGCCAGCTCGACAAGGCGGCGGTGCCGTCGCTGCTCGAGGCCTGCGATATGCTGCTCGACGAGCGCGGTTTTCGCGGCTCGGCCAAGGCCGGCATCTCGGTGTTCGACGACGACTTTGGCCTGCATGCCCAGCAGGTCGCGTTCTTAATGAAGTTTCGCGATCTGGTTGAGCGCGTGCGCGATGTGTCGGGCGTGTATCTGACGGGGAGGTTGCAGTAATGGGTCGCGTTGTGGATGGACGTGTGAACGGCGCCCCGTTTGCGGGTATCGTGCTCACGGCAGGAAGCGTGCTGCGTGCCGACGATGCCGCCGGCCCCGTGCTCTCCAAAAAGATGGAGGACGCGCCCATTGCCGGCTGGTACACCATCGATGGCGGTCAGACGCCCGAGGATGACATCATCGAGGTCAAGCGCGAGCGTCCGCCTCGCCTGGTCTTGGTCGATGCCTCTGACATGGCGCTGCCCGTCGGTGCCATCCGCTTGCTCGACAAACGTGATGTGGCCCGCAAGTCGATGTTCACCACGCATTCGCTTCCCTTGTCGATTCTGATCGAAGAGATTGAGCAATCGTGCGAAGATATCGTCTTCATAGGGATTCAGCCGGGCGATACGGAGTTCTATAACCCCATGTCCCCGGAGGTCTTTGGGGCCGTCGACGCCGTGTACGACGCCGTGGCCGCCAACGACTTTTCCCACTTTGTCCGCTTGGGGCAGGAGCTATAGCAGCGCTTGCCCCTGCTGAATAGGAAAGAAGTGATTGACATGGCAGATTCCAAGGTGGAGTACCCCGCTCCCGATTGCCTGGCGCCCGCCGCGATCGAGGCCAAGACCGAGGCCGCCGGCGTGACCAAGGCCAACCTGCCGGTCGCTAAGGCCTTTCTGTTGGCAATGTTCGCCGGTGCGTTTATCGCCTTCGGCGGCCTGTTCTTTACGGTGTTTTTGAGCGACGGCACGCTGGGCTGGGGTGCCCAGCGCGTCGTGGGCGGCCTGTGCTTTTGCCTGGGCCTGGTGCTGGTGCTGGTGTGCGGCGCCGAGCTGTTTACCGGCAATTCGCTTATGGTCTGCGCGCTCAAGAGCAAAAAGATCACCCTGGCTCAGATGCTCAAGGCCTGGGTCGTCGTGTGGGTCGGCAATTTTGTCGGTGCCCTGTTCATCGTCTTTTTGGTGTACATGGCCGGCATTTACAAGCTCAACGGCGAGGCGGTCGCCAATTCCATGGTGAGCGTCGCCGCCGGCAAGGTGACGATCGACTGGGTGACGATCTTCTTCCGCGGCATCCTGTGCAACATCTTTGTGTGCCTGGCCGTGTGGATCGGTACCGCCGGCAAGACCGTGGTCGATAAGGTCGTGGGCATTCTGCTGCCCATCGCCGCCTTTGTGGCCTGCGGTTTTGAGCACTGCGTCGCCAACATGTACTTTTTGCCCATGGGCGCCGTGATGCATGCATGCGGCTACGGTGCCAAGGTCGCCGGCGCCGATGCGCTCAACGCCGCGGGCATTGCGTTTAACCTGTCCGCTGCCACGCTGGGCAACATCGTGGGCGGCGCGGTTCTGGTCGCGCTCGGCTACTGGTTTATCTACGCCAAGAAGTCCGAGGCGTAAGGTATCGTCTGTTTGACGTTGGGCCTCCCGCGGGGCGTTGCCGTGCGGGAGGCTTTTTGGGTCCGGGACTCGTTGCCGGGCTTTTGGCCTGCTGTGTTTGGCTGATGAAAGGGGTAATCGAGATGGCATCTGCTGTGAAGCGTGACGGTCGCGCCGTGGTGACTGCATGCGGGGGATGCTATGCCGATTGCGCCTTTGCGGCACGCGTTGAGGACGGTCGCGTGGTGGCCGAGTTGCCGGTGCCGGGGCATCCGTGCGCGGCGCGTGCCCTGTGCGCCCGCGGGCGGCATCGCCTGGACATGCCGTTTGACGAGCGCGACCGGATTTTGCATCCCATGCGCCGCCGAGCTGATGGCTCGGGGTTTGATGCGATTTCCTGGGATGAGGCGTTTGCCCAGATTGCCGAGCGCCTTTTGGGGATTGTTGACGAGCGCGGGCCTCGTGCGCTGGGCATGACACTCGGCGTGCCCTCGTTCGACCGCTACTGGGCCTATCGTTTTATGCATGCGCTGGGCTCGCCCAACGTGTACGGTGCCGACGGTGCCTGCGAGGTAAGCCGACTTACCGGTTGGGAGCACAGCCTGGGCTATAGTCCCGCCTCCGACCTTGCGCATACCGACTGCATCATGTACCTGGGGCGTTCCTTGGTGGATTCGTCGTCGATGGGGTCGGTCGATGCGCTCAACGACGCGCGCCGGCGTGGGGCGAAAATCATCGTGGTTGACCCTCGGCGCAGCGGTTCGGCTGCTATTGCCGATCGCTGGCTCCGCGTGCGTCCCGGATGCGATCTGGCGTTGCTGCTGGGTATCGCACACGTGTTGATTGCCGAGGGTCTGTACGATCACGAGTTCGTTGCCCGCTATACCACGGGCTTTGATGAGCTGGCGCAGGCGGCCAGTGCTTGGATGCCCGAGTGGGCTGAGTCGATGTCCGACGTGCCGGCCGAAGAGATTGTCGCCACGGCGCGCGATCTGGCTGCCGCCGCGCCTGCCGCCGTGGTGGATGCGGGCTTTCATGGCGGCATCGGTATCGCGTATGCCAACAGTACGCAGACGGCGCGCGCTATCTGTTTGGTCGATGTGCTGCTGGGCTGCATCGGACATGCGGGCGGTGCCCTCAACCCGCCCACACCGCTTGCGTTGGGCGATTTGGACCCTGCGCGTTTCGCGACGCCGTCGATGCCACGTGAGCCCAAGTTGGGGTCCGAACGCTATCCGCTCGTCGACCCCGAGCGCGGTCTGTGCACGACCATCGGCCAGTCGATTCTTGCCGGCGATTTGCGTGGGCTCATCGTCTATGCCAGTAACCCCGGTGCGGGCTATGGCAATGCACAGGCTTGGTTGGGTATTTTGCAGCAGCTCGACTTGCTTGTGACGATTGATATTCGTTGGTCCGAGACGGCGCGTGCTTCTGACTTCGTGCTGCCCGACGTGACGTATCTGGAGGCCGACCGCGGTGTGGGCACGGTCGTGGGCGTCAACGATTCGCGCGTGTTCTACCGCAACGCCGTGCTGCCCGTGCAGCATGACGGCACACGTCCCGGTCGGGAGATTTTTGCCGGTCTGGCGCAGGCGTGTGGCGTGGGCGAGTATTTCCAGTTTACGTCTGACGATCTGACGGCTGCCCAGGTGGCGCCTTTTGGGATCGATCTGGACGAGCTCAAGGAGCGCGGCTGGGCCGATACGGGCGTGGCGCTGCCGTCGCGCACGGGTGAGCCGGTGATTCCGCTTGCCGGCGGCAAAATTGCGCTGGCAAGCGACGTATGGGAACGAGTCGGCATGGGTCGTGTGCCCAACTGGATTGCGCCCATTGTGGAGCCCGGCCCGGGGATGTTTCGCCTCATTAGTGGCAACCGTCCCTTTGAGTCGCACACCTCGCGCAGGCTTGCGGCTCAAGGTGCCGCCGAGGCTGGATCGGACCTGGATGCCGTGCAGATGAATGCCGATGCTGCTGCGCACATGGGCATCGCCGACGGCGAGATCGTCGAGCTCGTGAGCGATATGGGCCGCGACCGCGTGCGCGTGGAGACGACGCCCTATCTGCATCCGGCGTGCATCTTCACGTCGGCCGCCCCCGGCGGGCGTTCGCTTGGCGCCGATGTCGGTGGCGCTCAAGCCTTGGGCGTGGGCCCGCTCGACCATACGCCGTTGCGTTGGGATCCGTTGACAGGTGCCGCGCTCACCCAGGAAAACGCCGTTCGCGTGGAAAAGATCACGGAGCACGTGGATAATAACGATTGATTGACTCAGCCGATCGAATTGGCTGATAGTTTGACGTTCGAACGATTGATTCACCTTTGGTTTTGAAAGGCCGCACATGAGCGATAGCCAGAACATGTCCGATGAGGTGCGCGCCCGTCTGCGTGCCATTCCTTCCGTCAACGAGCTGCTCACCGAGTGGCCGGTGGTGAAGGCGGCAGGGGAGACCTGCGACGCGGTGGTCCATGCCGCCGTCACGGCCGAGCTTGACGAGGAGCGCGCCGCCATTCGCGCCGGCGCCGCCCCGCGTTCCAAGCGTGACCTGGCTTCGGCTATCGAGTGGCGTGCGCACCGCTCCGCGCTGCCGAGCCTGCGCCCAGCGGTTAATGCCACGGGTGTGGTCATCCATACCAACTTGGGTCGCGCCCCGCTCGCGGAGTCGGCCGCCAAGGCCGTGGCCGAGGTCGCGCGCGGCTACAGCACGCTCGAGTACAGCGTGGACACCTGTTCGCGCGGTTCGCGCAAGGAGCACGCCGCGCAGCTGATCCGCTCACTCACCGGTGCCGAGGACGCGCTCGTGGTCAACAACAATGCCGCCGCGGTGCTGCTGGTGCTTGCCACCCATGCCGCGGGCAAAGAGGTTATCGTCAGCCGCGGCGAGCTTGTCGAGATTGGCGGCAGCTTCCGCATCCCCGATGTCATGGCGGCCTCGGGCGCCAAGCTCGTCGAGGTCGGCGCCACCAACCGCACGCACCTGGCAGATTATGAGCAAGCTATTACGCCCGATACGGCCATGATCCTCAAGGTTCATCCTTCCAATTATCGCATCGAGGGTTTTCACGAGGAAGTGGGCTCTCGGGAGCTCGCCGCACTGGCCCATAAGCACGGCCTGCTGTTCTATGAAGATCAGGGGTCGGGCGCGCTGTTGCCCGACGACATCTTGGTGCGCGGAGGCGAAGAAACCACGCCGGCTTCGGTTTCGGCAGGGCTCGATTTGGTGTCGTGCTCGGGCGATAAACTTCTCGGTGCAGCACAGGCGGGCATTATCATGGGCCGTCGTGACCTGGTTCAGGCCTGTGGGTCACATCCGCTTATGCGCGCCCTGCGCCCGGGCAAACTGGCCCTGTCGGCGCTCGAGGCCACGCTGCGTATCTACATGGATGGCGCCGATGTTGCCCATCGCGATATTCCGGTGCTCAGCATGCTTACGCTTCCGCAGACCCATTTGGAGCGACGTGCCCGCAAGCTGCGCGATCGTATGGTCGCCGGTCTCGACAAGGCCGGTTGCCTGTGCGCCGTTCAGGTGGAGATCGTCGAGGAGTCGTCGACTCCCGGCGGCGGTTCGCTGCCTACCGTCGAGCTGCCCACCATGTGC